>NZ_JCAKNA010000004.1:0-168814 GCF_059515885.1 Acinetobacter sp. FY683
ATCTAAAAAACCGATCACATATATAAAAACAAACTGTTTCCTCTATTTTATTGTTTGTTCTATGATTCTTTCATCAAATAAATATTTACTCCTTTGGAGACGTTAGCAATGTTAGACCAAAATACTTCAGCTCAATTAAAGACACTTCTTGAACGCCTTGAAAGCCCAATTGAAATTGTTGCAACTTTAAATGGTTCTGATAAATCAGACAAAATTAAAGAACTTGTGACTGAAATTGCTGCACTTTCTAATTTAGTCACTGCTCGTTTTGACGGTACTAATTCTCGTGCGCCAAGTTTTGGTATTGCTAAAGTAGGTGAGCAACCTCGCGTAAACTTTGCTGGTTTACCAATGGGACATGAGTTCACTTCTTTGATTCTTGCATTGTTACAAGTATCAGGTTACGCACCTAAAGTTTCTGATGAAGTTCTTGCTCAAATTAGAGGTTTAAACCTAACTGCTGACTTCGATGTATTTGTATCTTTAAGCTGCCATAACTGTCCTGACGTTGTTCAAGCGCTTAACTTAATTGCAATTAACAATCCAGGTACAACTGCAACCATGATTGATGGTGCATTCTTCCAAGACGAAGTTGAAGAACGCAAAATTATGGCAGTTCCAATGCTATTCCAAAATGGTGAGCACATTGGTCAAGGTCGTATGACTTTGGAAGAAATTATTGCGAAGTTAGATACAAATTCTGCTGCAAAAGATGCTGAGAAATTAAATGCAAAAGAAGCATTTGATGTATTGGTGATTGGTGGCGGTCCTGCAGGTAACACTTCTGCAATTTATGCTGCACGTAAAGGTATTCGTACAGGTATCGTCGCTGAACGCATGGGCGGTCAGGTGATGGATACTATGGATATTGAAAACTTTACATCAGTACAAAAAACTCAAGGTCCTAAATTTGCTGCTGAAATGGAAGCACACGTTCGTGAATATGGTGTAGACATCATGAACTTACAACGTGTATCTGACATTAAAGGTGCAGATCAAACAGCAAATGGCTTAGTTGAAGTCACTTTAGAGAATGGTGCAAAACTAGAATCTAAAACAGTGATTCTTTCAACAGGTGCACGTTGGAGAGAAATGAATGTTCCTGGTGAGCAAGAATACCGTACACGTGGTGTTGCTTACTGTCCGCACTGTGATGGTCCATTATTCAAAGGCAAACGTGTTGCTGTGATTGGTGGTGGTAACTCAGGTGTAGAAGCAGCGATTGACCTTGCGGGTATTGTTGAACACGTAACATTGGTTGAGTTTGATACTAAATTACGTGCTGACCAAGTGCTTCAAGATAAATTGAACAGCTTGCCAAACACAACAGTCATCAAAAATGCGTTATCTACAGAAGTGGTTGGTGATGGTTCACAAGTAACTGCACTTAAATACAAAGACCGTGCAACTGATGAAATTAAAACGGTTGAGCTTGCTGGTATCTTTGTACAAATTGGTTTGTTACCAAACACAGACTTCTTAAAAGAAACTGCTGTTGAGCTTTCAAACCGTGGTGAGATTATAATTAACGACCGTAACGAAACCAATGTAAAAGGTGTATTTGCCGCAGGTGACTGTACAACTGTTCCTTACAAGCAAATTATCATTGCGACAGGTGAAGGTGCTAAAGCTTCTCTATCTGCTTTTGATTATATTATTCGTAGCGGAAACTAAGCGAAATTAAAAGAGCTGAAAGTGTCCCCAAACACTTTCAGCTCTAAACTGTAAAACATATTTTTTCTTTTTTGGGAACTTTGGATGCTAACACCAAAGTTCCCTTTTTTTATTTTAAGTTAAAAGTTCAAGGTGTTCCCCATACACCTTGAACTTGTCCCTTAATATACTTTTCTTATTCTAGTTTTTTTCTTTTCCCCCTGGTTATATTCTCTAAATGCAATATGTATGCCATGGATTATTTTTATTGCATACTAAATAAATTGAGTGCTTTAAACTTTGTTTCGAGTTGCTCTTGGGTTTCAATATGCTCAGGATGAGGAATAATGCACTCAATAGGACATACTGAAACACAAGTTTGATGGTCATAAAAGCCAACACATTCAGTACAACGATCTACATCAATTTCATAGACCTTTGAACCTTCATAAATTGCGTCATTTGGACATTCTGGTAAACACATGTCACAGTTGATGCACTTGTCAGTAATGAGCAAAGCCATTTTAAAATCCTAAACCGCTTGATAAGCCAAAGACGACGCTGAAATATCAGCAGTAGAATTTGGTAAGTTACGAATAAGTAGAGCAAAATTCATATCAACATCGGCAGGGACAGGAATATCTACGATGTGACCTGAACCTTTTGCATCTTCAATTGAATTGCCTTTCTTGTCTAAAATCTCAGTTAAAGTAAATGTGATATTGCCTGAAGTTGTCATCAGTTCTAATGAATCTCCAACAACAAAACGATTTTTCACATCAATTTTAATGTAGTTACCGTTACGTTCTAAAACTTCACCACAGAAAATTTGATGATCAAAAACAGATGAGCCTGTTTCGTAATTTTGATATTCACTATGTACATGGCGACGTAGGAAACCTTCGGTATAGCCACGGTTTGCTAAGCCTTCAAGTTGTGTCATTAATGCTGGGTCAAAGTCTTTGCCTTGTAGAGCATCATCAATTGCTTTGCGATAAATTTGTGCAGTACGTGCACAATAGAAGTACGATTTAGTACGACCTTCAATTTTTAATGAGTGAATGCCCATTTTTGTTAAGCGGTCTACATGTTGTACTGCACGTAAATCTTTTGAGTTCATGAAGTAAGTGCCATGTTCATCTTCTTCTGCAGCAAACATTTCTTCTTCATTACGTTGTAAAAGTACAGGTTCATTAAATTGGTTTTGTTCCTGCATGTGTTGTTCATCTGCATTCGCTTGTGAACCTGAACAGCCACAACCTGAATGTTCATCTAATTGTTTTACTGGAATTACATCGCCAGTTTCATCTTCTTTAGCATCGTGAATTTGATATTCCCAACGGCAGGCATTGGTACATGCACCTTGGTTTGCATCACGCTTATTCATGTAGCCTGAAAGTAGGCAACGACCTGAATATGCCATACATAAAGCACCATGTACGAAAACCTCAATTTCCATATCAGGCACATTATTTTTAATTTCTTCAATTTCTTCGATAGATAATTCACGTGACAAAATTACACGTGTTAAACCCATATTTTTCCAAAATTTTACTGTAGCCCAATTTACAGCATTGGCTTGTACAGAAAGGTGAATATCTACATCTGGGAAGTTTTCACGCACCATCATAATTAAGCCTGGATCAGACATAATGAGTGCATCGGGTTGCATTGCAACAACAGGTTCTAAATCACGAATGAAGTTTTTGAGTTTTGAATTATGTGGCTGAATATTCACAACAACATAGAATTTTTTACCGAGCTCATGTGCTTCAGAAATACCAATGGCTAAATTGTCATGGTCAAAAGCATTGTTTCTAACACGTAAACTGTAACGAGGTTGTCCCGCATAAACAGCATCTGCTCCATAGGCAAATGCATAACGCATATTTTTAAGAGAACCAGCAGGAGAAAGTAATTCAGTTACGTGGGAAAGCGTCATGTTGAAAGGCATATAAAAAATATGTCTTTATTGTAAGAATTTAAAAAAAAGTTTCAACCAAGTAAATTGGTCGGCTTTTAAGGAGAATTTGCCTCAAGTTGCTTTAAAATTTGGCAGTCATCGATACGAGAATCATTGTTACAACTCGAGCGTAATTCAATAAGTTGAGTTTGGAATTTTTTTAATTCATTTATTTTATCAGTGACTTGTAGTATGTGGTCGTCAATTAGTTGATTGACAGCACTACAGCTTTGAGTTGGTTTTTGTTCGAGTTCTAAGAGTTTTGTAATTTCATTTAATGAAATTTCTAAAGCACGACAGCGCTTAATAAAGATTAATTTATTGAGTGTTTTTTCATCGTAGTAACGATAATTGTTTGCGCCACGAAAACTTGGATGAATTAAATCTTTCTTTTCATAAAAACGAATCGTATCGGTACTGAATCCTGTTTTTTCAGCCACATCTTTTATTCGATAGTTTTTTTGAAGATTCATACTTGACCTTAGAGTTACTTCATAGTTTTCAATAAGCATAATACAAATTGAATGACTTAGTTATTGAGGTTATGTAAATGGCATGTTCTTGTAGCAGTGCACCTGCACCACAAAAGCCAAATAGTAAATTTCGTACTGCATTATGGATTGCTTTGGTTCTTAATTTGGCTATGTTTTTTGTGGAGTTGGCAGGAGGGGCGTATGCACATTCATCAGCACTTTGGGCAGATTCATTAGACTTTTTTGGTGATGCGGTGAATTATGGTGTTTCACTTGCTGTGCTTGGTGCAAGTTTATATTGGCGTGCAACAGTGGCTTTAGCAAAAGGAATTGTCATGGCGACCTTTGGTTTTGTGGTTATTGCTAAAGTGATTTACGCCTATATTCAAGGAATTCCACCCGAAGCAATTACTATGGGTGCAATTGGTATTCTTGCTTTAATTGCGAACGTAATTTCTGCGGCAGTACTTTATGCATTTAGAGAGGGTGATTCTAATATGCAATCGGTTTGGTTGTGTAGCCGTAATGATGCGATTGGAAACGTAGCGGTAATTTTGGCGGCTGTTGGTGTGTTTGGTACAGGTAGTATGTTACCCGATTTAATTGTCGCGATGATTATGGCAGGATTGGGTGTAACAGCAGGGTATCAAGTGATTAAAAATGCAAGATTTGAACGTCAACAAAATAAAGTGTTAGATGCTCATTAATATTGAATATGATCTGAAATAAAAAACCGAAGCTTGAGCTTCGGTTTTTTTGATTCTAAAGAATCTTATTTTTCAACGAAAGCACGTTCAATTACGTAATCGCCTAACACACCCATTTTCGGTGATTCTTTAAGACCATGTTGGTCAAGAAGTGCAGCAACATCGTCAAGGAATGCAGGGCTACCGCAAAGCATTGCACGGTCAGTTTCAGGGTTGAAACGTGGTAAACCAATTTTCTCGAATAAATCACCGCTTTCAATGGCAGTTGTTACACGACCTTGAGTGTGGAAATCTTCACGAGTAACAGTTGGGTAGTACACTAATTTTTCTTTAGCGCCTAATTCACCAAAGAATTCATGATTAGGGATTTCGTTTTCGATTAAGTCTTGGTAAGCCAACTCTGAAACGTAACGTGTGCCGTGAACCACGATAATTTTTTCAAAACGTTCGTAAGTTTCTGGGTCACGAATAGTTGAAAGGAATGGTGCAAGACCTGTACCTGAAGAAAGAAGGTATAAGTTTTTACCTGGGTTTAAATCGTCAAGAACTAAAGTACCTGTTGGTTTTTTAGAAACTAAGATTTCATCGCCCACTTTTACTTTTTGTAAAATAGAAGTTAAAGGACCATCTGGAACTTTAATAGAGAAGAACTCTAATTCTTCTTCGTAGTTTGCACTTGCAATAGAATAAGCACGCATTAAAGGCTTGCCATTTACTTCAAGACCAATCATCACAAATTGACCGTTTTTAAAACGTAATGCGACATCACGAGTAGTTTTAAAACTAAATAACGTGTCATTCCAGTGGTGAACGTGAGTAATCTTTTCGACGTTGAAAGCAGCCATTAAAGGTCTCAATAATTATCAAATTAGAACAGCTTGCTATTCTAATCTAAAATCATTCTCGATAAACTGAATATATTTAATTGAGCTTATCAGAAAAAGTGATTATGACTGATCTAAAAATGCCAATAATTGGTTATATGAAGTCGCCTTACACAGAAAAGTTTGGTATTCCACGTCAACCGAATTTGGTACAAGTCGAATCTTATATAGAAATGGTAGCGCCTTATAATGATCTTTTAGCATTTGAGGGTATTGATGAATTTAGTCATCTTTGGTTAATTTGGCAATTTCACAATAATAAAAATCAACAGGAAAATCCGAAGTTTAAAGCACAAGTGCGCCCGCCAAGGTTAGGTGGAAATAAGAAAATAGGGGTGTTTGCAACGCGTAGTATGTACCGACCTTCGCCTATGGGCTTATCGGTTGTTCAATTTAGAAAAGTAGAAAAAGTGGGTAAATCTGTACGTTTATATGTGATGGGTAGTGATTTATTAAATGACACACCAATTTTAGATATTAAGCCTTATATTCAATATTCGGATGCCGTTCTTGATGCAAAAAGTGGTTATGCACAAGATGAACCTTCACGAAAGAAAGTTGTTTGGTCGCAAAGTGTTCAAAATGAATGTGACAAATTATTAAAAGAACACAGATTATCGAATCAGTTGATAGATGAATTAAATCAAGTACTCAGTTTGGATCCTCGACCTGCTTATCAAGATGATGCTGAACGTATTTATAAAATGAAATTTGCAGAATTTGATGTTTCATTTCAGGTGATCAATCAAGAAATTTATGTGTTGCAGATTGAATGAAAAGCAGAGGAAAGTAGATTTAGAACATTCAATAATTTGGTATAGTGAGATCAGTTTTGGGGAAAACGTAATGACATATAACTTTGAAATTGATACAACTTGGTGTTTAGAACAATTATTAAAAGATGGACGGATTACAGAGCGTGATCGTAGCTTAGTCCAAACAACACATCGTCAACGAAATCAATTGAAATGGCATGCTTTAGAATGGATAGCACATTTTAATTTAAAAGATCATGCTCATCCTCAAGCAATGCTGACTTTAAATAGACTAAGTCAGTGGTTGGCTGAAAAAGCACAAATCCCTTTATATGTGATTGATCCGTTAAAAGCAGATGTAACGGCTTTAACAGGCGTAATGTCACATGAGTTTGCATTACGTAACCGTATTTTAGCTGTGGAAACAAATGCGAATGAAGTTTTAATTGCTTCCGATCAGCCTTACCAAACAGAATGGTTAAGCAATTTAGAGCGTAGTTTATCTCCAAGAAAAATTAAGCGAGTTCTGCTTAGTCCAGATCAGCTTCAACGCTATATTATTGAATATTATCAAGTGAGCCGAGCTGTTTCAGGTTCACAAAAATCTTCTGCTTATGAACGTGACAACAAAGGTGTAGAAGCACTTTTACAACTCGGTGATACACAGAATCCAGATGCAAATGATCAGCACATCGTAAAATTGGTAGATTGGGTATTACAATTTGCCTTTGAACAAGGTGCAAGTGATATTCATTTGGAACCACGTAAGGACAACGGTAAAATCCGTTTTCGTATAGATGGTGTGTTGCATACAGTCTATAACATGCCAGCAAATACACTTATGGCCGTGATTTCCCGCATTAAAATTTTAGGGCGTATGAATGTTGCGGAAAAGCGTAAACCACAAGATGGTCGATTAAAAACTCGAACTCCAAAAGGTCGTGAAACAGAACTTCGTTTAGCAACTTTACCTACAGCATTTGGTGAAAAGTTGGTGATGCGTATTTTCGACCCTGATGTATTGGTTCGTAGTTTTCAACAGTTGGGTTTTGAAGGACATTTATTAGAAAGTTGGAAAGCTTTAACCACGCATAGTCACGGTATTATTTTGGTGACAGGGCCAACGGGTTCGGGGAAAACGACCACGCTTTATTCAACATTGAAGCAACTTGCGACTGAACAAGTCAATGTCTGTACTATTGAAGATCCAATTGAAATGTTGGAGCCAAGCTTTAACCAAATGCAGGTGAATACAGGTATCGATTTAGGCTTTGCTGATGGCGTGCGTGCTTTAATGCGCCAAGACCCAGACATTATTATGGTTGGGGAAATTCGAGATCACGATACTGCAAATATGGCAATTCAAGCTGCACTTACAGGGCATTTGGTACTTTCAACGTTACATACAAATGATGCGCCATCAAGCTTAACTCGTTTGCATGATTTGGGTGTTCAATCATTCTTAACTTCAGCAACTATTTTAGGTGTACTTGCGCAACGATTAGTGCGTACCTTATGCCCACATTGTAAAGAAAAAACAGTAATTAATGAGCAAGAATGGAAGCATTTAGTATTTGATTATACGGTGCAAACTCCTGACCATGTTTATAAAGCGGTTGGTTGTGAAGAATGTCGAAATACTGGCTATAAAGGGCGTGTCGGGATTTATGAGTTCCTACCTTTAAGTATAGAGATGAAACAGCAGATTAGTGCAAATGCACCTTTAGGTGAATTAAAGCTTCTCGCACAAAAAGAGGGTGTAGAGCCTTTACGTATTGCAGGGGCAAGAAAAGTGGTTGCAGGTTTAACCACCTTAGAAGAAGTGCTAAGAGTAGTACCTTTAAATTAATTATTTCTGTCTTAATATTCGCCTCATCTTTGTTTGTTTTAATAGCTTTATCGAAATGACAAACAGAGATAGAGGCAAGAAATGAAAACTTTAATTAATACACTTTTATGTACGGCATTACTTGGTTCAGCAACAACTGCAATGGCTGAAACGGCTGTAAATCAGCAAGCGCTGAATAAAGTAGTTACTGTAAAACAAGCATTAACAATGAAAGATGATGCTAAAGTTCAATTAAAAGGCTATGTTGTTAAATCTGTTGGCGATGAAAAATATGAATTCCGTGATCGTACAGGTTCAATGACGGTAGATATTGATGATGAACTTTGGATGGGTAAAGAAATTTCAGCAAAAACACCCGTTGTGATTATTGGTGAAGTAGACATCGATTATAAGCCGATGAAACGCGTTGAAATTGATGTAGATGCAGTTAAATTTTAATTTGCATAGAAAACATGAATTTATGATGCTAAAAGACCACATATTTTTGTGGTCTTTTTATGTAAAAATAACATGATATCAATCTATGGAAAGGAAGTTCATCATGAGAATTCTTTTAGCAGAAGATGATTGTTCTCAGGCAGAAAGCATAAAAACGTGGCTAGAAATGGATGGTTATTCTGTTGATTGGGTAGAGCGTGGTGATCATGCAATTTTAGCAATAGAACAACATCAATATGATTGTATCTTATTAGACCGTGGTTTACCGAAAGCAACGGGAGATGAGATTCTGAAAAAGATAAGAGAAAATCAGTCGCATATTCCCGTAATATTTCTAACTGCAAAAGATAGTATTCAAGATCGGGTTGATGGCCTAGATTTAGGTGCCAATGATTATTTGGTTAAGCCATTTAGTTTGGAAGAGTTATCTGCACGATTACGTTCACAACTTCGACAAATGCAAGTGACAAATACCAGTAAAATTCACTTTGCAAATTTAGAGTTAGATATTGCTGCCAAACAATTAAAACTGAATCATGAGCTTGTCGACTTAACAGCAAATGAGTTTAAAATTTTATATAAACTTATGCAAAATCCAACGCATACAATTACTAAAGAACAACTTCAGGAATCACTCTATGCTTGGGGTGAGGAAATTGAAAGTAATGCAATAGAAGTATTTATTTATCAAATTCGCAAAAAAATTGGTAGTCAATATATCAAAACGATTCGTGGGTTAGGTTACAGAATGAATCAGGAAAACTAATATGTCGGAACATCCAAAATCGACAGTTTCATTACAACATCGCTTAGTTAAAAGCTCAATGATTGGCTCTGTATTTGCAGGGCTCATTGCGCTTGTGTTGTTAATGGCAATTAGTACTTATCAAGCTTTGAAAGTACAAGATGAAATTATGGATGAAATTTCTGATATGTTGTTAATTGATGATATTTCTAGTGTTTCCAATTCACAGTTAGATGAGTTGAGTGAAGAGTTTGATATTCAATATGTATTGAAAAATCACCAACAGGTACTATCACATTCTGAAAATTATGATGCAGTTACTGAAAATTTTGAACCTGTAGATAAAGCATATAATGTGATCTGGAAAGATGGAAAGTTATGGCGTACTTATATTCAAACGAATGATGGATTATCGACTTATGTCATTCAACCTTTGAAATATCGTTTTGAACATTTACTGAATACATTCGCTGTCTATGTTGGTGTGCTGTTGATTTTATGGTTAATTCAATGGCTATTTATTCGAATTATGATCCGTCGTCAATTTAAAAGTTTTAATATTTTGGCACGACAAATTTCTGAAAAAAATGCAGATGATTTAGCACCTATACATACTCAGAATATTGAGTTTATTGAGCTTCAGCCAATAATTTTGCAATTGAATAAATTGTTGCAGCGCTTGGATACATCTTTGCAAGCAGAACAACGATTTACTTCAGATGCTTCGCATGAATTACGTTCACCACTTTCAGCTATTCAAATGAGGCTACAACTTTTACAACGTAAATATTCAGATCAAGTTCCCTTACAACAAGATTTAAAGCAAATTCAACAAGACGTAAATCGAGGAACACTCGTACTTGAAAATTTACTGTTACTGGCAAGATTAGATCCTGAAAATCAGCGAAGTTTAGTTACAGAACTGGTAGATTTGAGTGCGCTAGTTAAAGAGGTAGTTTATGCCTTACAGCCGTTTATTGATGAAAAAGCGATAGATGTTGGTGTGAATATAGATGAGCTTTTAAATCTTAATGTTAATAAGCAACTGATGTTTATATGCATCCGAAATATTTTAGACAATGCAATTCGCTATCTTCCTCAAGCTGGAAAGGTTGAAATAACAAGTGAAGTTGTTGGAAATTGTGTGAAATTAAAAATCATTGATCAGGGAAATACTGTGACTGATGAAACAATTCAAAGAATGGGAGAGCGGTTTTATCGTGCTTTAGGTACTAAAACGGTAGGGTCTGGTTTAGGTATTTCAATTTGTAAAAAAATTATTGAATTACATTCTGCTCATATTGAGTATTCCAAAAATCAATATGGTGGATTATCGGTCATCATATCGTTTCAACAAAAACAGTTTTAAATATTTTTATGGTTAGTTTTAAGCTTTAGTGAGCAATAAAAAAGCAGTATGCGCTGACTCATACTGCTTGTTCCCACGCTTATTATTATATTTTGGGTATTTATTATTTTGTCAGAATTAGGCGATTATTACGTGTTAAGCGTAAACGGTATTCTTCGCCAGCATGCATAATTCTAATTTCACGGCCTAAAGAAAATAAGTTGTTTGAATATAACATTGGTAAAGAGTGAGCTGTTTCGTTACGAGTAAATAAGCTAAAAGGTGCGTTCATTTTTGTTAACTCCGTGGTGTGTGGTGAACGATTTAAATGATAATCATTATCGAATAGACCTGTCAATAATTTATTTTAAAAATTTGTGTAATCAGATAGAACGTATACACTGAGTTTCTGAAACAAAGAAAAGGATGGTTTCATGTCAAAGCCTCAGTTAGATGTTGCAATTGGTTTACTTGTTCATAAAAACCAAATTTTGGTGGGGTGGAGAGAAGAAAATCAACATCAAGGAAATAAACACGAATTTCCTGGTGGCAAGGTGGAAAATGGTGAAATGCCGGTAGATGCTTGTCGTCGTGAAATATGTGAAGAGGTCGGGTTAAATTTAACAAGCTGGCAAAAGTTTGATCTAATTAGACATGAATATGATGATGTTATTGTCCAACTACATTTTTTTATTACTCAGATATCTACTGAGGACAGTCAAAGAATAGAAGCACCATGGAAATGGATCGCAAGAGATCAGTTATTCGATTTAAATTTTCCTAAAGCAAATACTGCAATTGTGAAGCGTTTATATTGGCAACGTCTAATTAAGATTAGCCATGATTTATCTGTATTAACCGATTTATCAGATGATCGATTGTTATATTGGCGTATAGATATCTCTGAATTTTCACATGAAAATTTCTCTGCATGCAGTATTGAAAAATTATCTAAGCTTATTGTGAATTTTGATATTTGGAATAAATTAGGTGATTTACAACAGAATGCAATTCAAACGATTCATTTAAAACAAGAGCAATTATTGAAACTGACTCAAAGCGATTTAAATTTAACAAAAAGATATATTGCCGCATGTCATAGTTTAGATGCTTTAAAGCATGCAGAGCAGATTGGTTGTGATGCTGTGTTTTTAAGCCCAGTATTCAACACAGAAACACATCCTGATGCAGAAGCTCTAGGTTGGGATAAGTTCGCTGATATGGCAATACAGGTGAATATGGTGATATTTGCTTTAGGAGGAGTGTCACCTGAACTATTAGCTGATGCACAAAAACATCATGCATACGGTGTGGCAGGCATTCGAAGTTTTTAGTCGGTATTTATTTTTGACCCCAAAAATGCATTAAAGTCTAAAGTGACTTCAATGCATTTTTTGCTTCTGTAACTGCTTTTATATTGTTTTGCTTTTGAGCTGCATTTTGAATGGTAAGCCAAAGCTGACGTTTCATGGTATTGGTTTGTGCATAGCTTAAACCACGTCTAGCTAAAGACTCTGCATTTTTTGCATTGTCCTTTTTCAATGAAATAAGTGATAAATACAAATATGTGTCAGCAGATTGGGGGGCAAGGCGTTGAGCTTGTAAAACAAGACGTTCAGCTTTATCGAACTGACTTGCGTTATAACTGGTTTTAGCTTGAGCCATTAAGCTTTTATAGGCAGGTAATGACTCTCCATCTTCTAACTTTTGTTTCACGCTAGATGTTGGTGGTGCTTGTAGTTTTTCACGCTTAATTTCATCAAGCTCGTAGGTTTTAATGACTACACCATGTTCATTTCTAAACTCTTTAGCTTGAGGCTTAGAAGAATCTGTTTTTTTAGACTCTGGCTTGCTTGGGAGGCTTTGACACCCCACCAAGCCAAGAATGATACATGTGGTCGCTATCAGTTTATACATAGAATAACCTTTTAGTTTGCAAAGCCACCGCTAGAAATAACACGTCCGCCATTTTCATCGGTGCTATCACTTTCACGAATCAGGTTTTCTATACTGTCAGAACTTTCGGTATTTTCATCATCTGTTTGTGTATCAGGATTGTAAGATGCTGTTGGATCATAGTATGGCAAACCGCACTCTGTTACTTGAGTTGGTGCTTTATTGCGTAATACAGGAATATTCATCGCACCATTACAATTTGGTGCAGATAAGAAACCTGAATAACGATCTAACCATAACCATTGAATATTATCTGGTTGGCGTAAATTGACAGGTTTTTGGCGTAATTGTTTCATTACGTTTGTCCAAACAGGAAGCGCGCCTGTTGAACCTGTTAATCCTGTCGTTGCATTGTTATCTAGACCAAGCCATACAACGGTTGCATAGTTGCCTGAATAGCCTGCAAACCAAGAGTCACGTGTATCATTTGTTGTACCTGATTTACCTGCCAGTTTTAAGCTTGGCGCTAAAACAGAATTTGCTGCACGTCCTGTACCTGATGCAATAACTTGTTGTAAGCCATAATTGAGCATATATGCAGATGATGGGTCTATAGTTTGTTGAACGGTTAAGCTATAACGGTCTAGCACACGTCCTTTTGCATCTACAACAGTACGAATAGACTTCACAGGATATTGGAAGCCGCCAGTAGCAAAATTATTGTAAATGTTTAAAACTTCAAGTGGAGATAAATCTACAGCACCTAAGAATGTAGAAGGGTAGTTTGGAATTTTATTCGCATCGATGCCAAACTTCATTAATTGGTTGCGGAAACTACTTACCCCAAACTCTTGCCCTAAACGAACAGCAGATAAGTTGTATGAGTTTGCAAGGGCTTGAACCATAGGTACTACGCCATGCTCACCGCCACTATAATTTTTAGGCGTCCAGTTTTTACCATTTGAAGGAATACTAATGTAGCTATCTTCAATAGGCGTTGCCCAGTTATAACGACCAGACTCTAAAGCATTTAAATAAATAATAGGTTTGAGTAATGAACCAACTTGGCGTTTTGCATCTAATGCACGGTTAAAGCCTGTAAAATCTTGTGTTGAACCAACAGCTGCAACAAGCTCTCCATTTTCAGGATGAGTGATAACGACCGCACCTTGCAAGTCTTTTAAGCGTTTAGGATTACCATTTGCTAAACGTGCAACGGAAGATTTAAACGCATTTTGAACATTGGTTTGTGCAACAGGATCGAGTGTTGTAAAAATACGTAGACCTTGGTTAGTTAAATCACTTTCTTGATATTCTGCACGAAGTTGGCGACGTACAATATCCATAAAGTCTGGGAAACGTGAAGGTCCTAAAGTTGGCTTATCAATAACATTGAGTGGGCGAGCACTTTCAGTTTCAAATTGTTGTTCTGTTAAATACCCCATAACCAACATATTGTGTAAAACAATATTGCGACGTTTAAGTGCACCTTCAGGATTTCTCCAAGGGTTGAATAATGTTGGACCTTGAACTAAACCCACTAAATAAGCTTGTTGTGCAATATTGAGTTCACGTAAAGGTAAACCAAAATAAAATTGAGCAGCTAAACCATAACCATTAATCGAGTAGTTACCGTTTTGACCTAAGTTCACTTCATTTAAGTAAGCTTCTAAAATTTCATTTTTATCGTAGTGCAATTCAATAAGCATAGCCATGAATGCTTCATTTACTTTACGTTTTAATGTTCTTTCAGGAGATAAGTAAAAGTTCTTTACAAGTTGCTGAGTTAGTGTTGAACCACCTTGACGTTTACCACCTGTTACATTACTTACAAGCGCACGTGCTGTACCACGAATAGAAATACCATGGTGACTATAAAAGTTACGATCTTCCGTTGCAATTAAGGCTTGAATAAGTGGTTTTGGCACTTTATCTAATTTAATAAGAACACGGTCTTCATTATGTTGAGGATAAATACCACCAATAAGCATTGGCTCTAAGCGTGCAATACCAGTAGAAGATGGCTTAGTCGCACTGACTTCAGAAATAGAGTCATTATTAAATGTAACTTTTAAAATTTGCTCAGGCTCTACGCTATCGCCAAAATCGAAGCCACGTGTATGTACATAAACAGAATTACCTGAATTGGTGTAATTGCCTGTTTTTGTATAGTTATCTGAATTTTTATAACCCAAAAAATTTAATTCTTGAAGAAGATCTGACTGGCTAACAGGTGCATTGCTATAGATTTCTAATGGACGAGCAAAAACTTTTGCTGGAATATCCCATCTATTGCCTTCAAATTTTTCACGAACAATATTATCCATACGAATAAGATAGATACTAAATGCTACAAATAAGGCAATAACTACAATACAAAAAAGAAGGGCAAATATGCCAATGCCACGTTCAGACTTCATATATCAGAATAAAATATTATTAAATTATGCTAATCATGCGAAGCTTTTAACCAATTTGCAATGATTAATGTGTTTATATCTTTAAAAAACTCATATATTACTAAGAGAAATTTCTAGTCCTAATTTTTAAAATTTTCTGTGATAGTGATATTATAGATAACGAATCGTAGTGGAGCGATATCGCTGGTGCAAATTTCACATAAGAATTTTCGTAACATTGGTTTAATTGGACGTCCAGATAAATCTTCAGTTGTTGAAACTATTAGTCTTATACATGATCATTTAATTAATATTGGTCTACATCCAGTTTTTGACTCGGAAACTGCTGAACTCGTCCCATATAAAAATACGCAAACTGTAAGTCGTGCTTTATTAGGTGAAGTGGTTGATTTAGTCATTGTTGTAGGTGGTGACGGTTCGTTACTTCATGCTGCACGTGCATTGGTCAAGTTCAATACGCCTGTAATTGGTGTAAACCGTGGTCGTTTAGGTTTTTTAACAGATATTAATCCAACAGAAGTGATTTTTAAGCTTGATCAAGTTTTAAAAGGTCAGTTTCAGTTAGATCGTCGTTTTCTTCTAGAAATGGAAGTTCGTTCAAAAGGCGAAATTATTTACGAAGCCATTGCGCTCAATGATGTTGTATTACATGGTAAATCTGTTCATATGATTGATTTCGATTTAAGTATCGATGGTCAGCATGTTTATCGTCAGCATAGTGATGGTTTAATTGTATCTACACCAACAGGCTCAACGGCTTATGCTTTATCTGGTGGTGGACCTATTTTGCATCCGAGTATGGATGCAATAGCACTGGTTCCTATGCATCCGCATACCTTGTCTTCTCGACCAATTGTGGTGGGTGGACAAAGTGAGGTTAAAGTTGCTGTACGTGAAAATCGTGTAATGCCGATGGTGAGTGCGGATGGGCAACAAAGTGTTTCATTGGGTGAAGGTGATACTTTGCATATTCGTAAACATCCTTATAAACTTAATTTACTTCATCCGCCGGGCTACGATTTTTATATGGCTTGTCGTACCAAATTAGGATGGAATCAAGATTTTGAATCTATGCAAAAACAGGATTAATTATGAATATTGAACAAATGTTAGCGGCACTCAATCCTGAAATTGTAGGTCGTTTAAAAACAGCAGTTGAAATTGGTAAATGGCCTAATGGTATTGCTTTAACGCAAGAACAACGCCAAACGTGTATGCAAGCTGTTTATGCTTGGGAAATAAAGAACCTTCCAGAAGCAGAACGTAGTGGTTATATTGACCGTGGTACCAAAGAAGAAGATGAACATTGTGACTCTCATGTTGAAGAGCCAGAGTTTCAACCTGTCCGTTTTATTTAGTTAGCAAATATAATGGTTTGTTAAATAAAGACTAAAAGCCCAATATTCAATTGGGCTTTTTATTATTTGTGTATTTTAAAAGGTGTATATTCTTACTTTAATGGACACTCAATATTACACATAAATGAACAGCGACTCCTATCTCATTTGGACACATTAGAGTTCGTATAATCGCCATTATGTTAAATAATCTAAGCTCTTTACTATAAAATTACTCATAAATTATTTAGATATAGCAAAATGAACGAACAGGAAATTTATCAAAAAATTGGCGAACTTCTATGGTCAATAATGGCAACAGAAGCAAGAATTATTTTTTGTGAAGGATATATTTATCCTGATACTAATTCATGTAGTTTTGAATGGTTAACTCAAAATAATAAAAAAGATTCATTTGAATTTGATGACTATCCAATTGAAATTGGAAATCAAATCATATCCTTAATAACAAAGTTGAGAGCATTCGATGTTTTTAGAGAAAAATGGACACATTTTAAAATTTCATTAACGGAAGAAGAAAAAATAGGTTTTGAATTTGCTTATATTCCTGAAGAAGATAGTTGGGTAAGTCTTTATATGAAAGGCATTAGTGATCTTTCTGAAGAAGAATTAGATAAAGATTATCCTCAAATTCCGAAAGACTTATGGAAAGAAAGATTAAGAATTAAGAATAGTTATAATTAACATAATACACGTTATACGAAATGCTAATTTTTATTCCTTTTAATTCAATTATTTAATACTAATTAAAAAGCCCATTCTCCATTGAGCGGGCCTTTTAATGGATTTTTTATGTTTCGCACTTAATAAATAATCAATTTTTACTGTTTTTATGTAGTCTAATTTAATTCTGAAGCAGAAAGAAATGTCCAAATAAAATAAGAATAGATGTCTGAGTAGTTATTAATTTTGTAAAAAGGTAATGAAAACTACCATGAGTTTAAATTCTTAGCTCTTTTAAAGCGTTCTACTGTATCTTCAGCATCATAATAATTCCTCATGATACGACTACGTTTGAACTCCAAGTTACTTAAGCTATTTTTATATGATTTTTTAACATCCTCTTTAAGATCTTTATTTTCTAGTAGCTTTTCATAGCGTTCAATTTCTCTTTGCAGTTCTTCTTTTTCACGATTTGCTTCGTAGTAGGAGTTACTTACATCGTAATAGGGTTTTAGATACGCAAGTTCACTTGCGGGGCAAATCATATAATTCGCGCTACCACTAAGACCAAGATCGAAAATATTTTGTGGCGTACAATATAGTTTTAGCCCAGCGCTATAACCTGTATTGTAGCGTGTTTGATTGGGTGTAATATTTCCTTTGGCACAAGCTTTTGTATAACTTGCAAACCTGAGTTTATCGTATCCTTGAGAAGCATCGTTATATCCGACATCTTCCCATTGAGCAATTTTGCATTCTTCAACGCTCATTGCTGAACAACCGCTGAGTAAAATGATTAGGCTGAATAAAGTAATTGGTTTCATTTAGTTATGTATATTTGTAATAATTATCAAATATATTACATATTTTGTGACTTATTTCACTAAATATTTAGCATTTTACAAAAATATAATCTCAACTTAATAACTCTAGGTTTGAATAATAATTATTGAATGCAATATAGGCTAAAGCTTTTTTGTCATTTTTTAATAAGTTTAGCCTATATTAGATGGTTGATTTATCAGATTTATTTTTCTGTAAGTCGGTTTAACCAAAGTTTTTTCGCTTCAATCATTGCTTCTTCATAGCTTGAGCAAACGCGCATTGTATATAAAGCGATTCCGATTGTTTCGATAACAGCGGTTTCACCATATTCATGCGATTGTTGACCTTCCCAAACCGCTTTAAAAACATCTAAATTCAATTCTTCTTCGGTTGGGCTGCGATTATCGGTTAATTTGGGTAATTCGTGCTCATACATTTCACCATCTCTAATACCACAAATTAATGTTTTGGCATCTGGATTACGTTCAAATTCACCACCTTCACCTTTAATCACAGCACTATTTTTATAACCTAATTGAAATGCAGCACGTTGATGAGAGCTTCTGTATGCAGGATGGAAAATGGCTTGCATCGTTGCTTTGGCATTAAATGGATTAATTAAACGTGCAAGTGTATGAATAGGAGAGCGCAACCCCATTACATTTCTAAGATTAATTAAGTCACTTAAAATAGGTGAAATAACATCTAAGGGTAAGTAGGCAAAGTTTTTTTCTTGAAGTTGTTGTTCAATATCTTTTTGATTTTGGCAAATAGGGAAGTTTAAAAACTCTAAAACTTGTTCAGTGTATAAACGGTTGATGGTATGACCAGAAGCACCATGCATGACGACTTTGTAGTCATGTTTTGCAAGTGTTAATGCTGCAAGTAAAAACCAAGGATAATGTTTGCGTTTACCAGCATAAGATGACCAGTCTAAATCTACTTCGAGTGGTTTAAATTGAAGTTGATCTTTAGTGGCTTGAACAAAACCTGTTAGTTCATCGACAGATTCTTCTTTTACACGAAGAAGCATTAAGAATGCACCAAGTTGAACATCAAGAACTTCATCTTTTAAAATCATTGAAAAAGCTTGATAAGCTTCTTCATAGGTGAGCGAGCGAGCACCATTTTTGCCTTTGCCAATAATACGAACAAATTGTGCAAAAGGATGTTCAAAGTCTTTATAAAGATTGCGCTTGGTATTCATTAAATCATCATCAACAGATTACAGCTAAGACAATATGCCATAAAACGAGATGAAATAAGCGAATGATGATGGGTTTATTGGGAGAGATTGATAATTTTAACTTTAAATAGATTGGTGATTACGCATGAATTTGCCAGATATTAATGATGTATCTAGAGAATAAAAAGAGCTGTAGCTCTTTTTATATTTAAAGTCGAAGGACATTTAGACTTTCTTTAATAAATGCATTTAAGTCTGCTTGAGAGCGAGAACTGATATATAGGTTATTGTCATTCACGACAGCTTGATCTAAAAATACAGCACCAGCATGAATCACTTCAGACGAAATTTGTTCATGCGTTGTAAGTCTACGCCCTTTAATAACATTGGCATCAATGAGCAGCAGAGGACCATGACAAATACAAAAAATAGGTTTGTATAAGTTCGCAAAATGACGAACAAAATTAATAAATCTTTCATCTAAACGTAGATGTGATGGAGACTGACCACCGGGAATCAGTAATGCATCAAAATCATGTGCAGATACATCATCGATACTTTTATCTATGGTTGTATTATGTTTGTAGTTTCTACCATGAATCACATGACCTGCGTGTGTATTAATATTTGTAACGAGATGGCGTGCAGCACGAAATGCTTCTACGGGTTCAGCATATTCGTCATCTGCATATTGGTGGGTGACTAAAACAGCAATTCTCTTTGACATTTTTATTCCTCGAATTGTTTAGCACGACGTGTTAGGTTTATTTTTAACAAAAAATATAAATGCTTTTGTATTAAATACGTGATTAAAGTGTTTATTTTTAAAATTATAATTACTTTTCAATAAAATAAATTTTATCAGTTTTAGTAAATCTAGCTTTGAATAAGAATGTTTTAGTTGTTTTTATGAACTAATTTAGCAGAGTTAAAGGTAGAGTTATCACTTAAACTTCTAATATTCATAAAACCTTTTCAATATACAAATATCTTGAATTAATGAATGATATTCAAAGCTAAAAAAGACAATAGAATTGGTAAAAACTTCAATTGAGTAAAATTAAGGCTGAGTAAAGCAAAGTCTTATTGCGCAACATTTGAAAGCTAACTATTGTTATACTGTCAAAAATATGTTTTTAAGGGCATCATAACAATGATCAACGACGATCAAAACACAACAACTTCTCTTGATTTAGGCAAAATTCGTGAGGATATAGACTCTGTAGATCAACAGATTCAACAACTCATTAACCGCCGTGCAAAACTGGCTGAAGCAGTGGCTAAAGCAAAATTTGCAGCAGAAGAGAAACCATTGTTTTACCGTCCTGAGCGTGAAGCACAAGTTTTACGTAATGTTATGGAGCGTAATGAAGGTCCACTTTCAGATGCAACAATGGCACGTTTATTCCGTGAAATTATGTCTGCATGCTTAGCTTTGGAAGCACCGCAAAGCATTGCCTTCTTAGGGCCTGTAGGAACGTATACGCATTCGGCTGTTTTAAAGCATTTTGGTCAAGATGCGGTTGTGCGTCCATTACCAACAATTGATGAAGTATTTCGTGATGTAGAAGCAGGTAGTGCACATTATGGTTTAGTGCCTGTAGAAAACTCATCTGAAGGTGTAGTGAACCATACTTTAGATTGTTTTAAAGCATCACATTTAAATGTGATTGGTGAAGTTGAACTTCGTATTCATCACCAATTTCTAGTATCTGAAAACACACGTAAAGACAGTATTAAACAAATTTATGCACATCAACAGACTTTGGCACAATGCCGTGGCTGGTTAGATGCAAACTATCCAGGTGTTGAGCGTGTTGCTTTAAGTTCTAATGCAGAAGCTGCGCGCCGTATTCGTAATGAGTGGCATTCTGCTGCTATTGCTTCAGAAGTTGCAGCAAGTATTTATAATTTAGAAATTTTGCATGGCAATATTGAAGATAATCCAGAAAACACAACACGTTTCCTTGTGATTGGTCGTGAAAAAGTGCCACAAAGTGGTAATGATAAAACGTCATTACTTATTTCTGCACATGACCGTGCAGGTGCTTTACTTGAAATTTTAGCACCATTTGCGAAGCACAATATCAGCTTAACAAGTATCGAAACACGTCCTGCACTTCCTGAAAAATGGGCTTATGTATTCTTTATTGATTTAGAAGGTCATATTGAACAAGAAAACGTAAAATTGGCGATTGAAGAAATTCGTCCATTGGTAAAAGAAGTACGTGTTCTTGGTTCTTATCCAATTGCAGTTTTATAAGATTGCAACCGTGGTTAATGTCAGGGGGAGATTAACCACAATCATTACTTGAAATAATTGGAAGTGTAAAATGTCGTTTGTCCCAGCCAATGAAGGCATCTCGAAATTAAAGCCTTATCAACCAGGTAAACCAATTAGTGAACTTGAGCGAGAGTTGGGGATTACAGATATCGTCAAACTGGCATCAAATGAAAACCCGCTAGGTTGTTCAGATAAAGTAAAAGAAGCTGTTGCAGCAGAACTGGCTGAAATTGGGCGTTATCCTGATGGTGGTGGTTTTATTTTAAAAGACCAAGTTGAAAAGCAATTTGGCGTTGCACACAACCAAATTACTTTAGGTAATGGTTCAAACGATTTACTTGAAATTTTTGCACGTGCATTTGTTTCTGAGCATGATTCTGTAGTTTATAGCCAACATGCCTTTGCCGTTTATAGCTTGGTTACACAGGCTATTAACGCCGAAGCTATTGAAGTGCCTGCAAAAGGTTTTTCACATGATTTAGAAGCTATGGCTGCGGCAGTTAAAGACAATACCAAGTTGATCTTTATTGCGAATCCAAACAACCCGACAGGGACGTGGTTTGAAGAAGCAGAATTTGAAACATTTATGCAAAAAGTGCCTGCAAATGTCATTGTTGTACTAGATGAAGCTTATGTTGAATATTTCCCTGAAAACTTCAACAGCTTAAAGTTCCTTGCTCAATATCCAAACCTTATTATTAGCCGTACCATGTCTAAATGCTTTGGTTTAGCTGCGCTTCGAGTTGGTTTTGCTTTGGCTTCGGTAGAAGTAACAGATTTCTTAAATCGTATTCGTCAGCCATTTAACGTGAACCATTTAGCAATGGTTGCTGCTGTTGCTGCATTAAAAGATGAAGATTTCATTGAGAAATCACGTGTGGTGAATAAAGCCGGTATGGCACAACTTGAAGCAGGTTTTAATGCTTTGGGTTTAGCTTACGTCCCTTCACGCGCCAACTTTATTTTGGTTGATGTGCAAGCAGATCCTGCACAAACATTTAATGCACTTCTGAAAGAAGGTGTTATTGTACGTCCTGTAGGTATTCCAAATCATCTTCGTGTATCGATTGGTACAGAAGAAGAAAATGCAAAATTTTTAGCTGCATTAGCTAAAGTACTTGGTTTAGAGGCCAAAGCTTAAAATATGTCATTGCCACTGTTTGAAAGAGTTGCTTTTATTGGACTTGGGCTCATTGGCTCAAGTCTAGCTCGCGTTATTGTTGCTGAAAAATTAGCAACAGAAATTGTTGCGTCTACACGTTCTCAAAAGACCTTGGATGATGCAAAAGCCCTTGGCTTAATTCAAGAAGGATATACCAATCCAATTGATGCTGTTCAAGGTGCAGATCTAGTTGTATTGGCACTTCCAGTACGTGCAACTCAAAAAGTGCTTGAAATAATTAAGCCTTATTTGTCTGAGCGTACCATTATTACCGATGTTGGAAGTACCAAGGGAAATGTCGTGGATGCTGCCAAAGCTGTTTATGGTGAAACATTACCTGAAGGTTTTGTACCAGGGCATCCTATTGCAGGGTCAGAACATACTGGGGTACATGCAGGTAAGGTCGATTTATTTGCAAACCATAAAGTGATTTTGACACCGCTACCAAGCAGCGCAGATTGGGCAATTAAAAAACTCATTCAACTTTGGCAAGCATCTAAAGCTGAAGTGATTTGTATGGATGTCGAAAAGCACGATGAAGTATTGGCGCATACAAGTCATCTTCCTCATTTGATGGCATTTAACTTGGTTGAGCAACTTGCGAACCGAGAAGATAACTTAGATATTTTTCGTTATGCTGCTGGTGGATTCCGTGATTTTTCAAGAATTGCTGCAAGTGATCCGCAAATGTGGCATGACATTTTCTTTGCCAATAAAAAAGCAATTTTGAATGCCGTAGATGGCTTTGAACAGCAATTGGCAACGATTCGTAAATTAATTGAAGATGAAGACTCACAAGCTTTAATGGGCTTGTTAGGACATGCGCAGGCTGCGCGACAGCATTTTAATCATATGCTCGCAAAGAAACCCTTGATGGAGAAAAATAAAGTGACGACACAGCAATTCACAATATTACCGGGCAAGAAACAATTCCAAGGTAAATTTACAATTCCGGGTGATAAATCTGTGTCACATCGTTCTATCATGTTTGGTGCTATTGCAGAAGGTACAACGCATGTAACGGGTTTTCTAGAAGGCGAAGATGCACTTGCAACACTTCAAGCGTTTCGTGATATGGGCGTAAGTATTGAAGGCCCTAAAAATGGTGAAGTGACCATTCATGGTGTGGGTATGCAGGGCTTAAAAGCACCTGTGGGCGCGTTGTACATGGGGAACTCAGGTACATCTATGCGTTTGCTTTCAGGGATGCTATCTGCTCAGAAATTTGATTCAGTTATGACGGGCGATGCTTCATTAACAAAACGTCCAATGGAGCGTATTGCAAAGCCACTACGTGAAATGGGTGCTTTATTGCAGACTACAGGTGATCGTGGTACACCACCTGTTTCAATTACAGGTAACCAGACGTTAAAAGGTATTCATTACGATTTACCAATGGCTTCAGCACAAGTGAAATCGGGTATTTTACTTGCAGGTTTATGGGCGGAAGGTGAAACAGTTGTTACTGAACCTGAACCAACTCGTGACCATTCAGAGCGTATGCTTCGTGCATTTGGTTATGAAGTGAAAACTGAAGGTAACCGTATTTCTCTACAAGGTGGTGGAAAATTAGTTGGTACAAATATCCAAGTACCATCTGATATTTCTTCAGCTGCATTCTATATGGTCGGTGCTGCAATTACAGAAAATGCAGATGTAACACTAGAAGCTGTAGGTATTAACCCAACACGTACTGGCGTAATTGAAATATTGAAGCAAATGGGTGCGGATATTTCAGTTGAAAATGAACGTATAGCGGGTGGTGAACCTATTGCAGACATTTGCATTCGAGGTTCGCGTACATTAAAAGGTATTCATATACCAGAAGATCAAGTACCTTTAGCAATTGATGAATTCCCAGCTTTATTTATTGCTGCGGCATGTGCAGAAGGTCAAACTATTCTTACGGGTGCTGCGGAGCTTCGTGTAAAAGAATCTGACCGTATTCAAGTCATGGCAGATGGCTTGAAAATTATGGGGATCGACTGCACACCAACTGAAGATGGCATTATCATTGAAGGTAAGGGTAAATCGGGTGAGTGGGATGCAATTTTCACAGGTGGTGAAATTGAATCACATCATGACCACCGTATTGCGATGAGTTTCGCTATGGCAGGTTTGCGTACTTCAGGTGAAATTAAAATTGTGGGAACTGAAACTGTTGCAACAAGTTTCCCAACATTTACAGAACTTGCAAATGAAGCGGGTCTTGCAATTCAAGTTACTGAATAAAACATCATCGTAAAAAACATTAGATTTTAGTCAAAACAGCCAAGCAAATGCTTGGCTGTTTTGTTTTTATTGCTTATGCTAAAACCATACAACAATAAAGCCTTTGGATAATGTAATGCGTAAATTAAAATTTGTGGCAAATCGTGAAATTAAAAATCAAATTAAAGATTTTAGCGAAGTTCAAACGTATGTTGCCGATTTACTTGCACATGAATTAGTGAATCATGGCTTTGAAACCTTGTCACAAAGTGGGGCACAAGTGGCCGTAAGTGTAGATGATCATGCATTACCACTTTCTGTAAGCTGTGAATCACGTAGTGAAGATGGTCATTTAGTATGTGAAATATATTCTCATCCAGATGAAAACCAAGATTGGTTAGATAGAATTACAGAACAAAGTTTATTGAATCAATTAGCACAGGCAGTGGAAAGTAGCCTAAAAGAACATGAAGCATTGAGTGAATTTGAATGGAAAAATACGTAATTATTTTTAATTTTTTTAAAATGGGGCATTAAACTGAATGTATATACCTAAAGTTTTTGAGGAAACAAGAACGGAAGTTTTAACCGAGCTCGTTCAAAAACATGCTTTAGGATGTTTAGTGATATATGCAGATAACGAGCTAAATGCCAACCATCTTCCTTTTGAATATGATGAAAAGACACATTCATTGCTTGCTCATATTGCAAAAGAAAATCCATTATATGCACAGCTAACACAGCCTCAAAATGCGTTGGTGGTTTTTAGTATAGATCATGCCTATGTATCGCCAAATTGGTATGAAGGGAAGTTTGAGCATCATAAAGCCGTTCCTACATGGAATTATGTTGTTATACATGCCAAAGGAACGGTGCAAGTCATTGAAGATGAAAAAATATTGAGAGGTATATTGGCAAGATTAACGCGACAACACGAAAGTAATCAGCCTAAACCTTGGAGAATGTCCGATGCACCGAAAGATTATATCCAAGATGAACTTGGAAAAATTGCTGCAATACGTATTGAAATTAAAAGTTTAGTGGGTAAATTTAAACTCAGCCAAAATAGAGAAGTGACCGATCAACTTAATGTAGCAGAAGCATATCAGCACAATAATAAAAAAGATTTAGCTGAAATAATGTTACGCATCAAAGGCTAATCTAAGAATAAATAAACCTCGCAATAAGCGAGGTTTATTTTGAATCTAAAATAAGTTTTAAGCTGAAACTAAGTAGCGTGAAATAGCTAAACGTAGATGCTTTAAATAACCTGTAAAGAAGTGGTTTGCTCCAGGTAATACTGTAACCATATGACGTTGTGGTCTAGACCACTCAATCATGTCAGATAACAAAGTAACATCATCAGCTTCGCCATGAATAAATAAGATATCACCTTTAATTGGCGGTGTTACATAATGGCGTACACCTGCTACTGTTGCAGTAGGCAAACCACATAAAATAGTTTGTACAGGTTGTAATTCGGCAGGAATAGAAGCATAACTTTTTGCCATAACGTGCGCACCAAAGCTAAAACCACCTGCAAAAAATGGTTTTCCGATATGCTTTTGACGCGCATATTTAATGACTTCTAGTGTATCTTCAGTTTCACCATATCCTTCATCGTGTATACCTTCACTTTCCCCCGAACCTCGGAAACTAGGACGATAAACAACACAGCCACGTTCTAAGAACATTTGCGCTAAAAGATGAGGAACTTTGTGATGTGGCGTTCCACCCTGTAAAGGATGTGGGTGACAAACGACAGCGAATCCTTTCACTTCACCTTTGGGATAATCAACAAAAACTTGAATTTTACCCTCAGAGCCTTGAATGAAAAATGCTTCGGACATAGGATAAGTATACATAGCGGGAGAAGCGGGCTATTTTACCGATTAAGTTAAGCAAAAACAAAAATTGGTTTCAAAATAAGCCTACTGTTATAGTTTGAATTATTAATTATTTGATCGAGTCTTTTATGCTTGCTTTAATTTCACCAGCCAAAACTTTAGATTACGAATCACATTTACCAACAGATCAACATAGTTTGCCACGTTTACTTCAAGAATCTGAATTACTAATTCAAGATTGTCAGAAACTCTCTGTTTCTGAGGTATCTAGCCTAATGAGTGTGAGTGAAAAGATTGCAAAATTGAACGTAGAACGCTTTCAAGATTGGACACCAGAGTTTAATTTTTCAAATGCTAGACAAGCAATTTTTGCATTTAAAGGCGATGTTTATACGGGTTTAGATGCTTATAATTTGGTCGAACAAAATGTTACATTTGCGCAACAAAAACTTAGAATGCTTTCAGGTTTGTACGGTCTTTTACGTCCTTTAGATTTAATGATGCCGTATCGATTGGAAATGGGAACCAAATTAGCCAATATTCGTGGGCATAATTTATATGAGTTTTGGGGGGATAAAATCACCCATTTAATTAATGAAGATTTGGCAGCATCAAATTCAGAAATTTTGTTAAATATAGCATCAGATGAATATTATAAGTCGGTCAAAGAAAGCAAAATTCAAGCTGAAATTATTAAGCCTGTATTCTTAGATCAGAAAAATGGAAAATACAAAGTTATTAGTTTTTATGCAAAAAAAGCACGTGGCTTAATGGCGCGCTTTATGATTGAAAACAAAATTGAGCGTGTAGAAGATATCAAAGCATTTAATATAGATGGTTATTATTTTGATGCTGACAGTTCATTGAAAGGTGAACTTGTATTTAAACGTGATGAGCAAGTTACTTAATTAGCTTTAAAATTGACACTTATTTTTATAAAATAAGTGTCAATTTTAATAAGAATATAGTAAGTAAAAACATGAATTATCGGTTAAAACGTAAGTTAGAGTACATCTCCTTTGGTGTTCTTATATCTATATCTTTTGCATGGATTTTTTTAAATACGGAAATAGACCCAGTTATTGTCATTTTCGGAATTATTATTCTGTTATTGCCATTTTACTCAATAGTAAAGTCTTATCTTAATGCTAGAGTAAAGAGGAAAATACAAAAGAAAATTCGAGTAGGAAGAATATCCAAATTAATTGATGAAACTACAGGTTCATTTTTTAAATTACAAGAAAAACTAGTAGCTTACTGTGATTTATATATTTATTTAGAATCAAAAACTAATCCATATTTTAAATGGAGTGAATTATTGAAGAGTATTGATATTCCAATAAAGGACAGAATAAAACAAGATGATAGATATTTAGCTGTATTAGATCAGATGAGATGTAGTTTTGACATAGGGGATGCATCTATTGGACAAGTTTTATATAAGCTAAATTTATCTTCGCTGGTATCGAAACAAGATATTAAAAAAATGATTGAAGCAATCTTATTGGCTATAGGAATATACCATAAAGAGCATTTAAATATGATTGAAAATGAAATAATCGACTTGATTGAAAACTAACAAAAAAGGCAAAGTAAAAACTTTGCCTTTTTTTATTCAGTGACGAATTAGTGGTGGTGACCGCCAACGCCATGAACGTGACCGTGTTCTAATTCTTCAGCAGAAGCTTCACGGATTTCAACGATTTCAACTTCAAAAGTTAAATCTTGACCAGCAAGTGGGAAGTTAGCATCAACAATTACGTTGTCGCCTTCAACAGATTTAACAGTAACGATTTGAACGCCATCATCAGTTTGAGCTTGGAATTGCATGCCCGCTTGGATGTTATCAACACCTTGGAACATTTGAGCAGGAACTTCTTGAACTAGGTCAGGGTTGTATTCGCCATAACCTTCAGCAGCAGGAATAGTTACTGTGAATTTTTCACCAACTGTTTTGCCTAAAAGTGCATTTTCAAGACCAGGGATGATGTTACCTGCACCGTGCAAATAGGCAAGTGGCTCACCTTGAGATTGGTCCAGAGTTTCACCCTCTGCGTTAGTCAATGTGTAGTTGAAAGAAACCACGAGGTTATTTGCAATAGCAGTCATGTTATTGATCCAGTCAAATTTTAAGGGTACATCATAAAACGAAAAGCGAATTTTGTAGAATAGATTTAAGCAAAATTCTACATTTTAGTGATGTTTTGATATTTATATGGGCAGTTTAAACAAATTCAATGTCATTTCAATGAATAACTGACAAATTCCTTGTTTCTTTTTATATAGTCCATAAAAATGGCGTGATTGAAGTATTATTTTGCAATAAGTAAGGTGTTAATTATGAAAATGTATCAAGTAGATGCTTTTACAACAGAACTTTTCAAAGGAAATCCTGCTGCGGTAATTGTTGTTGATAATTGGTTAGATGATACCCTAATGCAAAATATTGCACTAGAAAATAACTTATCTGAAACAGCATTTGTAAAAGTAATAGATGATGAAAACTATGAAATACGCTGGTTTACACCTACCACCGAAGTCGATTTTTGTGGGCATGCAACATTAGCCAGTAGTTTTGTATTGTTTAATGACTATACCCAAAAACAGAAAATACAGTTTCATGTAAAAGCTTTAGGTATTTTTATTGTAAACCAAGCAGAGGATGGGAAAATTACGATGAATTTCCCAATTCGTTATGCAAAAAAAGTTGAAAACTACCCTGAATTATTAGATCAGGCTTTTACGAAAAAATTTAAAAATGTCTATTTAAATGAACAAGCTTATATTATTGAGTTTGAAAATGTAGATGATGTTTTAAGTGAAAAGCCAAATTTAGAACTTCTTAAACAGTTGGGGAAAATACGCACAGCGATTACAGCAGATGCTTCAACTTTAGATGTTGCAATTACTGCTAACTCTAAAGATTACGATTGTGTTTCACGCTATTTTGCACCCGCAAATGGAATTAATGAAGATCCTGTAACGGGTTCAATTCATACAGGAATTGTCCCTATTTGGGCTGAAAAGTTAGGGAAAAGTAATATTTTAGCTTATCAAGCATCTCAGCGTGGTGGGGAATTATTCTGTCAAATAGTGGATCAAAATCGTATTGAAATTTCAGGTTATGCAAAACTATATATGCAGGCAGAAATTTACATTTAATTTAGATTTATAGATAAAGCCAACGGGAACGTTGGTTTTTTTTTGCAAAAATTAACAGAAATCACTGAATTGCTCGATATATTGAGATTCTTAATAAAAATAAAACATCATTCTAAATAGGTTATTTTATGCAATTAAAACTCAAAACATTAACCATTTCTTTATTGGCTTTAGGTCTAAGCGCTTCCATTTTCGCAAAACCCGTATTGGTGAAGAAATATGATCAAATTGAAGAATATCAACTCGATAATGGTTTGAAGGTTATTTTATCTGACAAAACCAAAAATAATACCGTGTTTATGAATGTCATTTATCAGGCAGGCTCTTTAAATGATCCTCTTGGTAAAAGTGGTATGGCGCACTTGTTAGAACATTTGGCTTTTAAAGGGACTGAAAATATTAAAGAGGGTAATTTTCAAAGTGCGCTTGATCAATACACGTTATTTAGTAATGCACGTACAGACTATTATTCAACTCAATATATGAGTGAAATTCGTTCTGAGCAAAACACTATTAATAAAGTGATTGAGTTAGAAGCGGAACGAATGGATAAATTGGTATTGGATAAAAAGTTTGTAGCACCAGAAATAGAGGTGGTGAAACGTGAACGTGAAGCAAACTTTGATCAAACTTTTTCAAGGTTGATGAATAAAATTTTTCAATCGATCTATGGGGTGGAATATTTTGGTAGAGAGCCAATTGGCGAGTTAGCCGAGCTTGAGTCCATCAATATGAATGAGTTAAATCAGTTTTATCGCACTTGGTATCGTCCGAATAATGCTGTCATTGTTTTGACAGGGAGTTTTGATAAGACAGCTGTTTTAAATCAGATTGATCAAAAATTTGGTGGAATTCCATCTAAAATAGTACCTGAACAACCCACTATTCCTAAAATTAGTATTGAACAAGCAAAATCAGAAGAAATTGTAATTAAAAAGGGAGATGGTTATCAAAAGATTAACGTTTATATTGTGCCTAGAAATGAAGAAATTGAGCCAACATTAGATATTACATCGGCATTATTCACCTTAGAACCTAGTGGTACTCTGTATCAGCGTTTAGTTGAAAAAGGGATTGTTGATAATGTTGATGTCGCTTTATGGACATCACGTGATTTTAATATGATGTTTGTCAGTGCAGATTATGTACCATCGCAAAATTTAAAAAAAATGAATAAAGCTCTCATTGAAAATGTAGAGAAAAAACAGAAATTTAATCAAGCTGATGTGAAACGCTTGCAAGATATTACGAAGAATAGTCGCATAGCCACATTTAGAGAGGCTTCTGCATTGGGAGGAATGTTAAGCGAGGCTATTGTTTTAAATCAGGGTGATTGGCTTTCTTATTTCAATAATAGAGATCGTATTCAAAGTTTGACTACAGACCAAGTTAGTCAAGATCTTCAGAAGATTTTTAAAGAAGAATATCGTTTAGAAGCGGAAATACAGCCAACACCTCTTGCAGATCAAGAAAAACAAAGACTTGAGCCTGAACAGGCACCGCAATTTTTACAACCTATGGGTAATACAAAGCAAGAGACACCTAAAAATTTAGCTGTATATAAAAAGGAAACTGAGCAATATGTAAAGCAAGCTCAAACAATTTTAGAAAAAGCTGAAACAAAAATTCAAAGAGGAACGTTGGAAACTGGGCTTAAGTATGCTTTGTATTCAACACCAACGAAAGATGATCAAATATCTGCTACTTTGACCATACCATTTAGTACTGCAAAAAAATTAATGAATCATGAAAAAATCATTGATATAAGCACATACTTAATGAGTCGCGGTTCAGATCAATATCCATTTCAATATTTAATGGATAAAAGTATTGAGGTAAATGGTGGGGTAGCTATTTCATCAAACTTAAATAGCATTGATGTGCAGGTTGTAGCCAATAAAGATAAGTTTGAAGAATATTTCAAACTTATTATAGATATTTTGCAGAAACCAAGTTTTGAGCAGAAGCAGTTTGATTCTATTAAAAGTAAATATTTAAATCAGATGGATAGAACATATACGGAGCCAGATATTGTTGTCGCAATGGCCTTATCTGAAATTGCAAATCCATATCCTCAGGGAGATTTACGTGCTTATTCTGATCCAGAATTTACAGTTAAGTTGCTAAAGCAAGTTACGAACAAGCAAGTTAAAAAGTTTTATGAAGAAAATATAGGTTTAGATTTTGCACGTGTTGCGGTTACAGGTGAGTTTGATGTGAGTCAAATGAAAGAATTTTTAAATTCGACGCTTTCTAAATGGAAGACAAAAACACAATTCGAAGAAATGGAATTTGCATCTCAACCTAAACCGGCACAAAAGCATTATCTAAAGTCAGAACCTCGTGAATTTGGAAGTTACAGCAGTATTATGAATATAGAGATGGGGAGTGATAGCCCTGATTTACCCGCTGTATTGGTTATGGGGTATATTTTAGGTGAATCGCAATTAACATCTAGATTAGCTAAGGAATTACGTGAAAATAAAAATTTAGTGTATGGTTTTAGTCAGTCTTTAGATTTGAATGAAGGAAATAATGCGAGTAGCTTCAGTATTTCTGCAAACTACACTGCAGGAAAAGCAGATTTAGTTTCGCAAGCGATTCATAAGGTTTTAAGTGATTTATTGAAACATGGTGTCACTGAACAAGAGCTAGAGGTTGCAAAAGCAGAATTATTAAAACAGGGTGTAAGTGGTTTAGATAATGAAAAAGTGATCCATGAATATATGGCTGCAGATTTAAAATTTAATGATGACTTATATTTATTACTCAATCGATATAAAGATATTGCAAGCTTGAAAAAAGAAGATGTTAATGCGGTGATAAAAAAATATATTCGTATGGATCGGTTGGTTGAAGTTATGGCAGATCAATATGGTACACCCACTCAATAAATCGTATGCATGTTTATATTATATTTGTTTATCTAATGTGAATATTTAAGATGTTTACTATGAATTGTTTACAATGAAAGCTAAGTCGCTAGTATACATGTAGAATATATACTAGCTGTCTTTGTTAAATTATCTTTATTAAAATTAAAGAGATATTAGTTTTTATTTAACTTATATTTTAAGAAAAATATAACTAAGTCTTTTGGAGTGGGCATGTCATTTCGCTTTAACCAATGTGTGGTTTCTTTTGTTCTATTGGGTTTTGGTTTTTCTGTTTTTGCACAACCTGTACTGCTGAAGTCGGAACAGCAAGTTGAAGAATACAAATTAGACAATGGATTTCGCATTATTCTTGCGGAAAATGATAAAGAAAATAAAGTTTATATGAGCACAATTTATCAAACGGGTTCTTTAAATGACCCTAAAGGTAAAGGTGGCTTGGCACATTTATTAGAGCATTTAGCATTTAAGGGTACTCAAAATATAAATGGTGAGGAATTTCAGCGCCGTTTAAATCAATATACATTATCAAATAATGCGAGTACCGATTATTACGCGACAAAATATATCAATATTATTCGACCTGAAAAAACTGCAATTAATGAGATCATTCATTTAGAAGCAGAGCGAATGGATAAGTTGGTATTGCAAGAAAAATTTGTACCTTCTGAAATTGCAATTGTAAAGCGTGAGCGTGAAATTCGTTTAGATCAGCCATTTTCGGTGTTAATAGATCAGATTTTTAAAACAGCTTATGGCAATCAATATTTAGGTCGTTTGCCTATTGGCGATTTAAATGAACTGCAATCAATTAAAATGAGCGATTTAAATACATTCTACCGAACATGGTATGCGCCCAATAATGCGATTATGGTAGTTTCAGGTAAATTTGATAAAGCTGAAGTTTTAAAACAAATCGATGAAAAATTTAGCCAAATTCAACCTCGCACTATTCCGAGTCAAGTGAAAGTGCCTGCTTTAGATAGTGCAAAAATTCAAAATAAAACCTTTGTTGTAAAAAAAGGTAGTGACTTAGCGAAATTTAATATTTATTTAACGGCTTCTGATCAGAGTACACAAACAGCATTAGCAATGTCTCCTACACTATATACTTTGCAGCCAAGTGGTCATTTATATCAAAGTATTGTGGAGTCAGGTGTAGCAACAGCTGTAGATTCAACAACTTGGTTAGATAAAGACTTTAATATGGTTTTTATGGGGGCTGTTTATGCACCTAATCATAATGCGAAAATCGTTCAAACGACATTGAATAACGGTGTGGAACAAACGAAGCCATTTACCGATGTTGAGTTAAATCGTGTAAAAAAAATGACGATGAATCAAGCAGAGAATATTAAGAATAATGCGGCAGCATTAGGTTCTCGTTTGGAAGATTATGCTGTTGCCTATAATGGTGATTGGAGTCGATATTTTAAAGATTTGAATGATGTTCAGAATTTAAAAGCGGATGATTTAAATCAGATTTACAAAGCATTTTTTACACCGAAAAATAGAATTATTGGTGATATTCAACCTACACCTGAAGATCAGAAAAAAGCATTAACACTTGATGCAAATGCAGCAGAAGCGAAAACTTTAGATGCTTCTAATGAAAAGCCTGAACCTTTAAAAGATATTTCTACGTATAAAAAAGAAGTAAGTGATTTTGTTGCTGCATCCAAAGCTTCTATTGATTCTACGGAAAAGAAAATTGAACGTGGTGAATTTAAGAATGGCGTGAAATATGCGCTCTATCCAACATCTACCCGTGATGATAAAACCTATGCCACTATTCATGTCGATTTTGGTACAGCGGAATCATTATTTAATAAAGGACAAGTGGTTGATTTGATGGCATACCTGATGTTGCGTGGGTCTGATCAATATAGCTTGCAAGATATAGCTGATAAATCAATTGAAGCGGGTGGTGGTATTTCTGCTTCTGGTAGTGATAATGGCGTAAATATTCAAATTGTTGCAAAAAAAGAGAAGTTTGAAGAATTCTTTAAGTTTGCAATTGAATTGATGAAAAATCCGAAGTTTGAACAAACTCAATTTGATTTAATTAAGTCACAATCATTATCAAGTTTAGATCGTCCATATACAGAACCAGATGTAGTGTCTGCATTAACGATTACCCGTATTGTTGAAAAATATCAGCCAGGTGATTTACGTTATCATTTCGAACCTGAGTTTGAGAAAAAACAATTAAATGCTGTAACAAATGATCAGGTAAAAGCTTTATATCAACAATTCTTTGCGATGAATCATTCACAAATTGCAGTAACAGGTGATTTTGATCCGAAGAAAATTAAAAAATTATTAAAAGCTGAATTTTCAAACTGGAATGGAAAAGAGGCTTATGAAAAGTTAGAAAGTCCATATTCATCTTATCCTGCACAAAAACATCATGTACTTGCTGAACAAAGAAAATTTGGTAGTTATGTAAGTGTAATGCCATTTCCTGTTGGTGATGATCATCCAGACAGACCAGCGATTGTGGTATTTGGAAATATTTTAGGTGCTTCGCAATTATCTTCACGTTTGGCACAAGAATTACGTGAAAAAAATGCTTTGATTTATGGTTTTGGTAGCAACTTAAACTTTAGTGATCATACAGACAGTGGGGCATTGGGTATTAGTGCTAACTATACTGCGGGCAAAGCAAACCAAGTTTCACAAGCTGTTCATAAAGTATTGAATGAATTAATAGAAAAAGGAGTAACCGAGCAAGAAGTTGAAGCTGCAAAAGCGGATATCTTTAAAAAACGTGTAACAGCATTAGAAGATGAACGCCGTATTCACAGTATGTTAGCGCCACAATTAGAACGTGGACGTGATTTATATGCGCGTGAAAAGCAAGATCAAGCTTTTGCTAAGGTGACGAAAGCAGATGTGGATGCAGTGATTAAGAAGTATATTAAGCTCGACCAATTTGTTGAAGTCATGTCTGATCAATATGGCAAAGCTGTAAAGTAAGATTGAGCAGTCTTAATGACTTAAACAATAAAAAAGCCCATAAGGGCTTTTTTATTGTGAGTTTCTAAGGCTAAATATGATATAGCATACTAGTGCTTATGATCATGGTTATGTTTATTAGCATGAAACTCTTCGTTATGACGGAAACGTAAATAGTTTTCAAACTGTTCACAATATTCATCATAGTTATCTTCTAACATCATTTGGAATTGCTGAAGAATATAAGACATGACTTGATCTTTGGCATCACGCATTTCATCGCCATCTTTAAAGTTGTTTGCAGCAACCCAAGTATTAAAACGGGCTGTACCAAACAACATTGCAGCACTCACTTGACCACGCTTTTCACTTGGTTTGTCTTGTGAGCCTTTTTCTACACGGCTAAACTCATTTGCTTGTTTGATAAATTCATCAGCGCGTTCAAAGAAAACGGCATTCAAAGCTTCTTCTTCAGTTACATCTGTCGCTTCGATCTTTTGAACCATGAGCTTTTCCTAGTATAAAAATCTAATGTTGCATTATAGGCAAAGCCTTGCAGAAACGGAACCTTTCGCTTAATCTAAAAATAGCCTAAGCATGATTATGGAATATTCAATGCAAGATGCCATTGCGGTTCAAAGTTTAAAAAGTGATATTGCGTTATTACGCCAAAATATTTGGCCACCTGCAAATTTAGCCAATGTTGAAGGTTTACCAATTTATTACGGTACAAAACCTGAAGTAGACGAATATTACAAACAATGGACAGGTTTAATTGAAAGGGCACAAGGCTTATTTCAGCCATTCATGGAAGATGAACTGCTCGATGCAATTCACTTGCCAAGTCACTTGAATTTACCTTTATTTTACTTTCATGTAGACCGAATACGTATTAATAAAACACGCGCAAAAGAATCGAAAACGTTTCGTGGTATTGCAAGTTTAATAGATAAGTGTGGGCAATTTGAACCTGAGCAAGTTCAAGCAATGTCATATTGGTTAGATAGTGATGACACGGCTGTATTGGTTGCACATCGTGAATTTATTGATTTAAGAACCTATGTGTTTCAGAACAAACAGAGTGAATATACACGTACGCGTTTTTATGTGAATGGTATTGTTTTAAGTACTGAGGAGGATTTTAAGTTGATTGATGCGCGTGATAAGCCACGTAAGCAACGTAGCGATAGTTATAATGATCCTTTAGCGGATAACAACACTTGGAAAGTGTTTGGGAAGTATCGTTAAGTAAAAAGATATAAAACTGTGGAACATTGTTTGAATAATAATCGTGGAACATAAATAATCAATAAAAAAGCCCCTGATAGTAGGCAGGGGCTTTTTATTTTTAGTTATATTTTTGATTTATAAAGACTAAATTTTTGCACTTCGTATAACGTGTATTATGTTAATTTTAGGAAAACTATACAGTAATAAAAGTATCTCTAGCAATATTTCCAACAGTATTAGTTGTTACGGAATCAAAACTTGCACCGATAACACCACCTAATAATGGAATTGCCTTACCTAAATTAATAACACCTTTTTCACCAAATTTAGTAAGTAATCTAAACCCTACTTTTTGGTTTATTGCTGTAATTGTTTTACCACTAATATTTTTAATACTGTTCTGCGCTATTTTTTTGCCAACGACTATACCAATATCTTTTAAAATATCTTTAGCTGCATTTCCTGTTAAACATACAAATACTAAAGATCTGACTCGATCATCATTTAAATTATGCCCGCCCATATGTGCAATAGCAGCAATCATTCTAATCTGAACATACATTACACTAGCTACATTTGCAGGAATTGCGATTGGTAAAGTAATAATACCTCCCAAACCTGTTAAAAAACCTGAAGTCCCCGCCTTAGTGTTTTGCCACCGAATTAACGAATTAGCTTGGTTGTGTAAGCTGTCATTAGTTTTCATATAATCATTTGCTAGATCATATGCAGAATCTAAACCAGCAACACCATTTACAGCTTTTTCATATGACCAATTCAAGAGATCCATCATCTTACTTTGGGTTAATTCATTTGCCATATCTATATTCTTTTAGAAAATTTATAGATCGAATATTACTGAATAAATACATTAAAAATCAAATATTAATAAGTAATCAAACAAGAGTTTGATTAAATAATAGCTATTCAACAATCAAATTTGAATCTTATGTTTGATATACCAATATTGGTATAGGACATTTCTACTTAAGAATTTTTTAAATCTTATGGGTAAATCCCTAACAATTTTCTGAGGCATAAATTTCGGAGAACGTTGTGGGAATAGGTAGGTTGACTTTAAAAGCAAAAAAGCACCTATTGGACTCAATGGTAAAGTGTATCCCTCAGGAAATACCGCATTATTAAAAAATCATTTTTAAATAGAGTCAACTATAGCGAAAACAATAGATATGGCTAATAAAAACCAACTATGATCAGCAAATATTTAAAACCTTTTATTACATATGGTTTTATTCTATAAATCCAATTTGAGAAGCTAGAAAAAACACTATGAATTGCCATCATGATAAATAATATATCGATGATTACGACTATAGGGATTCCAATAACACTTACTATCCCCACACAATTAAGAATAAATATAAATAGTATTTTCGCTAACTTAGTAGCTAATCATGCTGCAATAAAATTATAAATATAAGTCATGGCTAAAATGTATTTTTAATTTAATGAATTATTACATTTTGTTGTAACGATATAAAACTAAATCTAGTTGTTATTTAACATAAAATCTCTTATACGAAATATAAATTTGTAAAAAAAGAGAGGCAGTTAGCCTCGCTTTTTTGTTTATTGAAGCTTATTTCAAGAACTTTCGGCTCACCATAAATTGCTCGGTTGCTTCAAGTAAACGCTCTGCATACACTTCTTGTTTTGCAGTTAACCAACCTAAAACAAACCAATCGCTCGCTTCTAATTCCGTTTGCTGAATATATAAAGCAGAAGAAGATAAAACCAAATACTCACGCGCTGCAAGTTGAGCATCATTTAAAGCTTTGCTGTATTTTTGCAAATTTTTAACATCATAAATATTGGTTAAAATTGGGAAGCTAAATTTAAGCTCACTAATATGCGTTGCGAGCAAATCTAAACTTTCAAAATTGCTAATGTCTGCGGCAGTTAAACTTTCCTGCAAAATTTTATATTGATGTTGTAGGGTATTTTGTGCAAAAGATTTTAAATCTTGCTTTTGATGAAGATCACTTTCATCCAAGCCAAAGGTTAAAAGCTCCAAAAAATGATGAACATTTTGAGTCGACTTAACTAAATTATTCAACTTTTCTTGAGCATAAAGAATATCTTTTTCTAAGTTTGAAGATGTATTGGGGTTTTGTAAGAATGTGCCCAAAGTCTCTTGCATATGTTGTAGATGCTGTAAATTTTCAAATTGTTGTTTAAATGCATTCAACTGATTTGTCCATTTATTTGAAAGAGAAGGACTCCAATCTTTGAAAATATGCAAACTTAAATATAAATGATCTAAAGCGGTTTGAGCTTGCTCAATATGCGCTTTTTCTGCAAGACCTGCCGATATCGCTGCAATATTGGGTAATAAATGCTGAAGCTGCTGAGAAATTAATAAACGTAAATTTTTATCTGCATTGTCTTTTTTACTTAATACAAAGTCTTTTGCATTTTGTGCAGGACTTACATTTTGTTGTTGTGCCAATAAGTTGCCAATTTCAGCTTTACTACGTACATCTAACCAAAGTTGATACTTTTTAACCCACTCAAAACTAAAGGCAAGTAAGCTTTTAATAGAACCTTCTTTAAGTTCAAATTCTACTTCATGAACAGGTGTTTCAGCATGTTCAGAACGAATTGTACCAATATCTAAACTTACCTCAATTGTGGCATCTTCAAAAGGAATTAAGCGGAAAGTACGTTCAATATCTGTTTCAAATTGAAGTTTGAGCGCATTAAAATTTTGTCCTAAAGCATTTTTTAAAATTTGAGTTGCTTCAGCATCATCTTTATAAATGTCGAGGTTTAATTCAGGAGCTTGTTCCGACTCACCCAAATCAACATTATGTTCAAAGCGCTGAATATGGCTTTTACTTGCTGCTTTTAGGGTTTGAATCCAGCGAGTACCTTCTAAACGAAGGCGAAGTGCAGCATGGTTTTGTGCAAGCAGACGATCTTCTGTATCAAAGTATTTTGCTTTTAGCTGAATGGTTTCTGACTTTTTAGGATCTAAAGCTTTAAGTAAGGCATTGCGTCTTGATTCATGAATTTGAAATTTTAATTCAACTTCGATCATAAGTTTTATCCTAGTTTTAAATCTCAGTAATTGAGATCAGTCAGTTCATGTGAATATGCGTTATTAAAGTTATGTATAGCGCGAAAAATAGTCTTGTATAAGTTTAGCTTTTGATTGTAGCGAAAATCTATTTTCATGTAAGACTTGACGAATCTAGATTAGGACGAAGTGGCTTTAATTTAAGCAAAAAATGGTTTAACGTGTTTAAAAAAATATCAGGAAGATATGTATGAACATTAAAATGGATCAAAACTTTAATGTAGATATTCAACCCGAATATAAGTTGCCTATTAAAAACTATCACGAATTTTATCGTTTTTATCTTACAGAACATCGAAATATAGTGAGCCGTCGTTTACACATCTTTGGTAGTAGCTTAGGTTTATATTTTTTTGTTAAAGCAATAAAACAACGTAAAGTGAAATACGTTGTATATGGTTTGGTATCAGGTTATACCTGTGCTTGGATTGGTCATTTTATGTTTGAAAAAAATAAACCTGCAAGTTTTAAACAGCCCATTTATAGCTTTATTTCAGATTGGAAAATGTTTTCGGACGTCTTACGTGGTCATTTAAGTTTAAAAGATAAGAGCTTTGATAAAATAAAAAGTAAGCCAAAGTATTAAAAATAGTACATTTGGTGAAAATATTTTCATGATTAATATAAAAAATATAATAAAAGCTCTATTTTTCTTCAGAAATAGGGTAGAGTGATCAAACATTAAATGAGTTTGATGTAAAAAATTCAGTTTCCAAACCTAGAGCGACCTTCTCTAGGTTTTTTTTATGGAAAAAATATTTCATTTTTTATTTTAAAGTTTTAAAAACAGATTTCTTCTGCTGTCCTATGAGATAATTGAATAAAGTAAGAATTTGAGCAGTTGTTATGCGCGGTTTATATTTAATTACCAATGATGATCCAATTGAGCTTTTATTGGCAAAGCTAGAAGGTGCAATGGCGACCTATGAAGTCGCTGTATTGCAATACCGTCGTAAAAATGTGGTGGATCCAGAAGCTAAAGCTTATGAAATTGGCTATATGAAGCATTTATGCGATCAATATAAAGTACCTTTTGTAATTAATGATGATTTAGATGCAGCGGTTGAATATGGCGTTGGTGTGCATTTAGGTCAGGATGATGGCTCAATTATCGATGCTGTTGCACGGTTACCGAAAAATGTATTGATTGGTCGTAGCTGTAATAATTCTCTTGAATTGGCAGAGCAAGCGATTGCAGATGGCGCAAACTATGTTGCATTTGGTGCTATTTATGCCACAGATACGAAACCTGAAGCGGGCAATATTGGTCTTGAAACATTAAAACAAGCAAAAGCGAAGTTGAATGTGCCAATTTGTGCAATTGGTGGTTTAACCGTAGAAAATGGTAAAGAAGTGATTGAAGCAGGTGCTGATCTGTGTGCTGTAATTAGTGACGTTTTAGGTCGCTCAATGTCTACAGTGGGTCAACGTGTGTATGATTGGTCAGAACTATTTGCTGAACAAGCTTAATTTTTTTATTTATTTTTTGAGTTGAGTGATTTTCATGAGTTTATCTCCAAAGCAAGAACAATTGTTTAAACAAGCGAGCAAACATATTCCAGGTGGTGTGAATTCACCAGTACGTGCATTTAACGGTGTAGGTGGAACGCCTGTATTCATCGAAAAAGCACAAGGTGCTTATTTGTATGATGTTGATGGTAAACGTTATGTAGACTACGTTGGCTCATGGGGTCCAATGATTTTGGGTCATGCACATCCTGAAATTATTAAAGCTGTTCAAAATGCTGCGGTAGATGGTTTAAGTTTTGGTGCACCAACGGTTCACGAAACAACTTTAGCTGATATTATTTGTGAAATCATGCCATCAATTGAGTTAGTTCGTATGACTAACTCAGGTACTGAGGCAACCATGACCGCAATTCGTCTTGCACGTGGTTATACAGGTCGTGACAAGATTGTGAAGTTTGAAGGTTGTTATCATGGTCACTCAGACTCATTGTTGGTAAAAGCAGGTTCAGGTCTTTTAACAAGTGGTGAAGGTGAAGCAACATCTGCGGGTGTTCCTGCAGATTTTGCAAAACATACACTAACGCTGCCATACAACGACATAGCAACACTTGAAGAATGTTTTGCTAAATTTGGTTCTGAAATTGCAGGTGTGATTGTTGAACCTGTTGCAGGTAATATGAACCTTGTAAAACCAATTGATGGTTTCTTACAAGCCATTCGTGATGTTTGTGATGAGCATGGTTCAGTATTTATTATTGATGAAGTGATGACTGGTTTCCGTGTTGGTCTAGGTGGTGCACAAGCACATTATGGCGTAACACCAGATTTAACGACTTTAGGTAAAATTATTGGTGCTGGCTTACCAGTTGGTGCATTTGGTGGTAAACGTGAAGTAATGGAATGCATCGCACCTCTTGGTAAAGTTTATCAAGCGGGTACATTGTCAGGTAATCCACTTGCTATGCGAGCAGGTATTGAGATGTTTAAACATCTACGTGCTGAAGGTTTTTATGAAAAACTAACTGTACAACTTGAAAAGCTTTTAAAAGGCTTACAAGCTGCAGCTGATGAAGCAGGTGTGCCATTTAAAACTCAACAAGTGGGTGGTATGTTTGGTTTGTATTTTACAGACCAGCAAGACATTACAAGTTTCGATTCAATGTTGAAATGTGATGTAGATGCTTTCCGTAAATTTTTCCATGGTATGTTGTCACGCGGTGTAAACCTTGCACCATCTGCGTTTGAAGCAGGCTTTATTTCTGCTGCACACTCTGATGAAGATATTGAATTTACAATTCAAGCGGCTAAAGAAGTTTTTGCAGAATTAAACAGCAAATAAGTTTAATCTTGGTTAATATAAAAGCTCGCAGTAAATGTACTGCGGGCTTTTTTTGAATGAAATTTAGAATAAATTAAGGACATTTTATGAAAACTACACATTATTTAACTTTAGCTGATGCAGAATTCTTATTAAATCAAGCACAAGAATATGCTGTTGAGCATTCATTTAATGTCAGTATTGCTATTGTAGATGCAACAGGTGGTGTGTTGGCTATGAAACGTATGGACGGTGCTGCACCAATTAGTGCAACAATTTGCCAAGAAAAAGCGAAATGTTCAGCGGTTAGTCATAAGCCATCAAAAGTATTTGAAGAGATGATTAAAAATGGTCGTGGTGGTTTTCTTTCAGTTTCTAACTTTGTTGGGTTGCTAGAAGGCGGTTTACCAATTGTTTATGAGGGGCAAGTTGTAGGTGCTGTAGGTGTATCTGGTGTTCAAGCATTTCAAGATGCAGAAATTGCTCAACATGCAATTGATAAGTTTTTAGCTCAATAGTATTTAGATAAAAGCTCTAAAGAGGGTGTGGATATAATCTACACTTTCTTTTTAATATGAAAATTATATTTTTATCATTACTAACAGATAAAATTGTAAATAGTTCGAATAAAATGAAGATTGAAAACCATTGTTCAGAAGGTGGATTTATTATTAAGTACCATACTAGGCTTGGTTGATGCTTTTTCAAACTTAGGGTTCTCTTAATAAAAAATCTCGATTTTCAGTCATATTTAAGTGCTGATATAAAATGCGTAAGTAATAGGTTTGAATTATTATCACTATAGTTTAATTTTTTATTATTTAATTTGTGGATTATTCATATAATTAAACTCACCATCTAAAACTTATTGTTCAATGTTCTATCCACTCCCAAAGAAAATTCAACTCCAAGCAAGCCAAGCCAAATGGACACTTTTATCTACAGATAGTGTTTTACTTATTCTAGATCTAGATGAATTACAGCAACAACAAGATTTTCAAAATTCACAATTAAATCAAAATTTAGGCGTTTTACTTAAAAAAGCCAAAACTCTAGATATTCCTGTTGTGTCTTTAAGTGCAAATGAGCTTATGCAGGGGATGATCCTTTTAGGAGAGCAGCTGAGTTTAAGAAAACAACTTATTGTTATTGGTAAAATTACAGCCCAAGGCAAGCAATTGCTTGAGTATTTAAATTCAGTTACTGAATATATTTGCGTGATTAATGATGCGATTTTACTTGCGAATATTGATCAGCATATTCAATGGATTGATAGTATTTCAACGCAAAAATACCATCATACCAATACATATTCGTTATTACGGTTGTGGACGTTAAGTGCGCCCAAAGAATTTATTCTTTCAACGAAAGGTATTTTATTGGCTGTTGCAGAAGCTTTAGATCTTGATGCTTTGGAAATAGATCCAACTATAGATTTAAAAAGTTATGGTTTAGATTCAGTTGCTATAGTGAGTTTGGTCGGATTGTGGCGAGCTAATGGTGCCAATATTAAATATGAAGATTTACGGGAAGCTTCTTTACAACAATTAATTGAGAGGCTAGTTCATTGAAAGTTAGGGCATATCGATCAAGATAAGCCCTAAGAGGTTAGTTAGTCAAAAATTTTATAAACTGCCTGAAAAGGTAGCGTGACGACATCAAATGCAACAGCAAAAGGGAAAAGTACCAGTTTCCCAGCTGCGCTACTTCCTGCATTTGAGTAGTCAACCTTCTGCTTTTGTGTATATATTTTTACGCTGTAAGGTTTACTTAACGGTTTAAATGCATTGAGATTATTGGCAACAGGATATACAAGACCTTCTAAGTCAATATTAAAACAAAAACGTTGAGCTTTAATCTTTTCATCACTATAAGAAGTACAGTCTCTAGCATTATTTTGTAAGTAAAATTCACGATCAGACTTTGATACATCCTCGGCAAGCATGACATATGAAAGTGATAAGTTTCCATTAAAACGACCATCATTGTCTTTTGAGTAAAAATCTAATTTATCCGTAATGGTAATGCGTTTAGGATCGAGTTTCGAAATGATCTTAACAAATTCGGGTCCACCTTTTGTAAGGACATAGCTATTTTTTTGTCCCATGATTACAAGACTATTTAACGGTAATTGAGGGATAGGTGATGATGGTTGACCAAATGCAACAACATAATCTGAGACTAATGTTTCTTGAACGTTAGTCGTGCGAATTCCGTCGTCCTTATCCATTAAAGTAGCAGTGGCACAGCCAGTTAATAAAGTTAAACTAATGGATGCAAGTGTTGCTAAAAATATATTTAATTTTTTCATAACTCATATTTCTTGTATTTTTTAAGGGGTCTTTTATAGCATCAAAAAAATATTTTTTAACAGAAATCTGATATGTGGTAGGTAAGGAGTGAAATAAAATGTATAAATTGAAAATTTTATTAAGTTAAATCGGAAATTTCGTCGGTTATTAACGCTTTGAACATTGTATTTTAAACTCAAGATTCTTATCATTGCTCGCTTGTTTTCGTGATCAGATTGGAATAGCAACTTGAGTAATTTTCTAAGCGAACACCTAATTCATCGTGATGAAGATTTCATGGTCATTCACAAACCAGAAGGAATACTCACTGTTCCGGGGAAAACAGCAGATTTACAAGATTGTGTGATCAATCGTTTATTAGATGTAGAGCCTAAAACTTTACTGATCCATCGTTTGGATCGGGATACATCGGGTATTTTGGTTTTTGGTTTGTCTAAGTTTGGTCAGAACCGTATTTCTCGTCAATTTCAAGAAAGACAAACGTCAAAAACATATCAAGCTGTAGTGGCGGGTCATTTGAAGGGTGAAGGAACGGTTGATGTTCCTGTTATTTATGATCCATCTCGTCCACCACTTCACATTGCTGAACCATCTCATAATAAGCCTGCACTCACACATTGGCAGGCGATAGAGCATTTCCAAATTCAAGGACAAGATGTAACTCGCGTGGCACTTACGCCTATTACAGGTCGTTCTCATCAACTCCGTGTACATATGCAATATTTGGGTCATCCAATTATTGGCGATACTTTATATGCGACACCAGAACAGCAAAAGCTTTCTGAACGCTTATGTTTACATGCGGAAAAATTAAGCTTTCACCATCCAAAGACAGAACAGCCCGTTGAGTTTTATTGCGCTGTTCCGTTTTAAGATGAAAGTGTTTCAAGAGATTTAATTTAGCTCACTTTTTAGTGAGCTTTATGTCAAAATATATTGCTTAAAGGTGTGGTTTTTTGGTCAAATGCTAGTCGATAGTATTAAATTAAAAACACATCCTAACTTCTAGATAAAGGTGGAAAAAATTGCAGCAGTTTGCTATTGGTCAACGTTGGCTTTCAGACACAGAAACAGAACTTGGTTTAGGGGTTCTCATTGATGTAGATGAGCGATCGGTCAGCATTTTATTCCCCAAAAGTGATGAAACTCGTGTCTATGCACGTAGCAATGCGCCTTTATCTCGTATTATCTTCAATCCTAAAGATGAATTAATGGATCAAGAAGGTACAACGTGGATTGTTGAGTCGAATGAAGATCGCAACGGTGTCATTCGTTATAACGTGATTCGTACACTTGAAGATGGTACAGAAGAGCGTAAATCTTTAAATGAAACGCGCATTGGCGCAAGCATTCAATTGTCTAAGCCTTTAGAGCGTTTGCTTGCAAGTCAAATTGATTATAAAGAATGGTACGATTTACGTATTGAATCTATGTTGATGCAAGCGAATATGAAGTCTAGCCCATTGCGTGGCATGATTGGTTCGCGTGTAGGCTTAATTCCGCATCAACTTTATATTGCACATGAAGTTGGTCAGCGTTTTGCGCCACGTGTTTTATTAGCCGATGAAGTAGGTTTGGGTAAAACGATTGAAGCAGGTTTGATTATTCATCAACAGCTTAAAACAGGGCGTTCTGAACGTATCCTCATTTTAGTACCAGATTCACTACAATATCAGTGGATGATTGAAATGCGTCGTCGTTTCAATCTTCAATTCTCGTTGTTTGATTTGACGCGTACGGCATCTATTAAAGAACATGATCCAGATTTAAACCCATTCTTGACAGAGCAATGTATCATCGCAAGTGTCGATTTAATGATTGACCACGATGATTTACGTGAACAAGCAATGGAAGCAGGTTTTGACCTGATAGTTGTCGATGAAGCTCATCACTTAATGTGGAATGAGGAAGATGGCGGTAATGACCGTTATGACCTTGTTGAAGAGTTTGCACAACAAACAGCGGGTGTGTTGTTATTGACGGCAACACCAGAACAACTGGGTGTGGAAAGTCATTTTGCACGTTTACGTTTGCTCGACCCACAACGCTTTAGTTCACTTGATCGTTTCTTGGATGAAGAAGAGCAATATCAACAAACTGCAAAAATTGCAGAAGTATTGATGTCAGATCTACCTTTAGAAGAAAGTCATTTGGTCGCTTTAGATACATTGTTAGGTCGCCGTATTGAAGATAATCCTGAACAGCGTTTCCGTGCAATTCATGAGTTATTAGACCGTCACGGTACAGGTCGTATCTTATTCCGTAATACACGTGAAGCAATTCAAGGCTTCCCTGGTCGTGATTGTCAACCAGCGCCATTACCAGCACCAGAAACTTGGTCTAAAGATGGTAAATTACGCGAGCAAATGTGGCCTGAAGAAGCGCAACTTGATGGCGCATGGATGGAAACAGACCCACGTGTAACATGGTTAATGGAAATGTTACGTACGCAATTGAAGCACAAAAAAGTGTTACTTATTGCACGTAGCGGCCCTGTGGTTGAAGCGTTAGAAAATGCACTTCGTATTCATGCGGGTATCCGTACGGCAATGTTCCATGAAGGCATGAGCTTACTTGAGCGTGACCAAGCTGCGGCTTATTTTGCTGAAGATTCTTATGGTGCTCAGATTTTACTATGTTCAGAAATTGGTTCTGAGGGTCGTAACTTCCAGTTTGCATCTGATCTAGTCTTATTCGATTTACCTGCAAACCCAGACGTACTTGAGCAACGTATCGGTCGTTTAGACCGTATTGGTCAAGAAAACCGTATTCAAATTCATGTGCCGTATTTGGAAGGTACAGCGCAAGAGCGCATGTTCCGTTGGTATAACGAAGGTCTAAATATCTTCAGTAATATTTCGCCAACTGCGCAAACTTTACAAGAAAACTTTATTGTAGATTTGAAAGACTGCTTGCTTGCAGATTTAGGTCAACAGTTTGAAGACTTGCTTCAAGGTGTCATTGTTCAACGTGAAGCGTTAGAAGCAGAATTGCAAAATGGTCGTGACCGTTTATTAGAATATAATTCATGTCGTCCTGTGGTTGCTCAAGAGATTGTGCAAGCACTTGAAGATTATGATGACAATACAACTTTGCCAATGTTTATGAAGCGCTTTATGGCTTCTACAAATATTGATTTTGATGAGCAAAGTAATGGTACGGTTATTATTAAACCAACAGATCAAATGCAAGTTCAAGGTTTGACACTTGATGAAGAAGGTATGACAGCTACGTTCTACCGTGATCAAGCGCAAATTCGCGAAGATGCTCAGTACTTAACTTTAGAACACCCATTTACTGAAAGTGTAATGGAAATGATTAATACACAAGGCTTTGGTAGTACCAACGTGTCTGTGTTGAAATCTGCTGCATTACCGCAAGGTTCTGTATTATTAGAAGTTTGGTTCAAAGTTGATGTTGTTGCACCAAAAGCATTGAACTTGCCTGCAAGCTTGCCACAACAATTAGTACGTGTGTTATTGAGTGAAAAAGGTCAGGATTTATCACAGAAAATTGCGCCTGATATTTTAAAACCTTATTTACATCACTTAGATGGTAATAGCTGCCGTCAAGTTGTAAAAGCGCGTCGTGATATTATTGAAGCACGCTATTCACAAGCTTTAGATCTTGCTAAAGGTGTGTTGCCACAATTTAAAGAGCAAGCAAAAGAAGTATATGGTGGTAAATGGCAGTATGAAATTGACCGTTTAACTTACTTAAAGCAGTTCAACCCAAGTATTCGTGAAGATGAAATCTTACGTTTACAAAAGTTCCAAAAAGAAGGTTTAAGCCTGTTAGATGGTTTAGCTGTAACACCTGAAGCGATTCGTGTAATGGTTGTTGTAAAACCATAAGATGGCACAATAAAAAAAGCACCTTAGGGTGCTTTTTTTATTTCACTTATTTTAAGAAGTAGTATTAGTCATTAAAATTATAGAAATAAACAGACTAGAGCAGAGTCGTTAAGATGTTATTTATGTACATTTAATTCATTTTATTTATGAAATAAAAAACCCGCAATAAATGCGGGTTTTTTAAAATTTGATGATTAAATCAAATTATTTTTTCTCAGCGGCAATAGAAGCAATTGCAGCATCTACGCCTTCAATTGAATCAGCAGCTTTTTTGATACGTGCAAGTGCATCAACAAGTACTTCATCAGCAGTTGCATAAGAAATACGCATGAAACCGCCTAAACCAAATGCATCGCCAGGAACTACAGCAACGCCAGTTTCTTCCAATAACCATTCAGAGAATTCTGTGCAAGATTTTAAACCTTTAGCACGAATTAATGGGCGGATATTTGCGTATGCATAGAATGCACCATCAGCAGGAAGGCAAGAAATACCGTTAATTGCATTTAAGCCATTTACAACTAAGTCGTGACGACGTTTGAATGCTTCAATCATTGGCTCAAGAACATCTTGAGGACCATTCAATGCAGCTTCAGCAGCAACTTGTGAAATAGAAGTTGGGTTTGAAGTAGATTGAGATTGGATTTTTTTCATTGCACCAATAAGTTTAGCAGGACCCGCTGCATAGCCAATACGCCAGCCAGTCATTGCATATGCTTTTGATACACCGTTAAGTACGATTGTGCGATCGTAAAGGTCAGGTGCAACAGTTGCGATGTTGTAGAATTCATCATCCCAACGGATTGGTTCGTACATATCGTCAGATGCGATATACACTTCTGGATATTTACGAAGAACTTCAGCTAAAGCTTCTAATTCAGCTTTAGTGTAGATCATGCCTGTAGGGTTAGATGGGCTGTTTAATACCACTAAACGAGTTTTGTCAGTGATTGCAGCTTCTAATTGTTCAGGAGTAATTTTGAAACGTTGTTCTTCACCACATTTCACGATTACAGGAGTACCTTCTGCAATAATAACCATATCAGGGTAGCTTACCCAGAATGGAGCAGGGATAATAACTTCATCACCTTTGTTTAACAAAGCTAAAGCCAAGTTAAAGAATGATTGTTTACCACCACAAGAAACCAAAATTTGGTTTGCAGCATAGTCTAGGTTATTGTCACGTTTAAACTTAGCAATAATTGCTTTTTTAAGACCTGGCGTACCGTCAACAGCCGTGTATTTTGTGAAACCATTATTGATTGCTGCAATTGCTGCATCTTTGATGTGTTGTGGTGTATCGAAATCCGGTTCACCAGCACCTAAACCAATAACGTTTTTGCCTGCAGCTTTTAATTCAGCAGCTTTATTGGTAACAGCAAGTGTAGGGGACGGTTTGATGGCATTTACACGATCAGAGAGACGTACGTCCACGGCAGTATTCCTTCTTATGGGGTTTAAAAAATAAAAAGCATATTATCTTATCCTAAAAACTCACCATTAGGCGTAGATAATCTATACAAAATAATAAAAAAATTGAAAAAATGATAAAACTCATTCATTTGTATGTAACGAAGTATGGCATTTACTTGCAAAGGGTCGCACTACTTTTAAAAATTCCGTACAATATGTGCAGTTATAATTGAGTGAATCTAATGAGCACCCAAAATACTCCCAAGAAAAGTCCCAAAGTAGCACTTCCTTTTCCTATAAAGAATGCTAATGATGCTAGAGGCGCAGATGAGGAAGTGGAAGGCTTACGTCCAAAACCACAACCTTATGCTGATCGTACTTGGATGCCACCTCGTGGTACGCGTCGTTCGATGGGTAAACGCTAATAAAAAAGGTGCTATTAAGCACCTTTTTTATGTCTATTCTTTTTAAGAAAGAGAGGAGTAGTATTCTTTCTTTTTAGAGTACATAGATTTATCTGCACGTCGAATCATATTTTCCATGCGTTCATTGGGCTGGGATGTTGCAGTACCAATGGCAAAATCAATTTTGTGTTCAGAGTAGAATTGATTGTCGATGGCAATAAGTTGGAATAAGGTATCTACACAAGACTGAAGTGCAGTTTCATCGGCACCTGGTAGTAAAATAACAAACTCATCGCCACCAATACGAGAAGCACTATAAAGCGTGTTTTGAATAAGCTGAGTTAATATGTTCCCTGTACGGCGTAGTAACTCATCGCCTTCATCGTGACCACGCTCATCATTAACCTCTTTTAAACCATTCATATCGATAAAAATACATGAAACAGGGCGTAATGAACTACGGTCTAATCGATTGAGTTCGGCACTAAAAAATGAGCGATTATATAGCTTGGTGAGCACATCATGCTTTCCTAGATATTCTAAATAATTTTCGGCTTTTTTACGTGCAGTAATGTCTGTGAGCGCAAGTTGCACCATACTCCAATCATTCTCGAAGCTAGGGAATACGGTAAATTGCAGTAATATATGACGAATACTGCCATCTAAAGCATAGTTAGTCGCTTCACATTGATGATGAAGATTGCCATTCCATAATTCAATGAGTTGATGTCGGAATGTTTGCAACGTCTCTTTACCAAATACCGTGTAAATATTTTGGAATAAGTGATCTTTTGAATTTGCACCAAATAAACTTAGTGTTGCTTGATTGACATCAATAATATTGATTTCACGCATACATTCAGTAATAAAGTCATTGTGAACATCAAGAAATGTGACAAAGTCATCGATGCCAAGAGCGCGTAAATGATCAAGGCGCATTTTAATTCGACTAAAATCTTCAACCCAAAGTGAGGTCGGTGAATAGTTGAAGCGAGCTTCTGCAATTGAGCGACTACGAGCTTCTAAACGACAAGCATCTTGATACGAAGTAATGTTTTCTGAGCTGAGTAAAATGAGAGATAAATCATCTTCATGGCCTGGTAATACCGTACCTCTTAAATGAATATCTAAACGCTGTCCAGTTAATGAGTAATTGATCGCCGTATTGGAAAAACTTTTTTCATTATTCCATAAAGCAAGTAATTCTTGTATGTGCGTTTCAGCCATGTCATTTCTAAAGATTTGACTTAAGTTGTCGCGTAAATGATCAATATTCTTTGCTTTAAATAATGCTAAAGTTTCACGGTTAACTTTAATAATTTTAATTAAGCTAGCGCAATGTAGAGCTCGAGAAAGATCTTCTCTTAAAAAGTGTTCTAAGTCTGTAATACCGTCTTTTTTCCAGCGGTCGAATTGATTTTTAACTTCGCTAAAATCTTCGAGCCAAAAGGGAATGGGTGATAAATCAAAAATTGAAGAATCAATAATCTCCATTTGAGTAATACCTAACTTTTTTATGTGTTTTAATGTGTGAAATATATCACTAAAAAATAAAAATAAACAAACGAATAATGATGTAAGTATTATGAAATTTCTATAATTTTTGAAATCTTAATCGGTTTAATAAACTTTATAATGTCAAAAACATTATAAAGTTCGATTAAATATTTTGAGGTAATAAAAACAACAAAGTTTATTTTTTGGCTTTATGCTCAGGTTTTGGGGCAGGAATATCACGACTACCATTCCATACATCAATAAAATCTGATTCATTAATGTTGTAAAGTTCAAGTATTGCTAAAATAGTGCCACCTAAAATAAAACGTGATTCGTTAAGCATGGGAAATTGAATAGCCTTAACACTTAGGTTGTGTAAAATATCTTCAATTTCGAAGGTGCGGTCACGACCATTACTGTCATTTGGATACATTTCTGTATTAATAATAATTTTGGCTAAGCTAATTTCATTATCGGTTAAATTGAGTTGTGCTAGTGAGTGCTCATTTTCTTGAGCATTATAAATATGGTCTGAATTAAAAAGTTCATGCAAAAATTTTTGGGTTAGTTTTGGAAGCGATTTTTCTACAAAAGGACGAAAAGAGGCAGGGAAAATTACATTATGACTAATCCCTTTAAACATCGGGGCAATTTCTTCTACTTTATAACCTGCAATACCACAGCCAATAGAGGTTACAAAATATTTATTTTTAGGGTGGTTTTTTGTATAGATTTTAAAGTCATCAATATAGTGTTGAATTTGAGATAAAGGCATTTGTTGTAAATGTTCATTCATAGTGGGAATGGCAAAACTTTGACCTGACCATCCACGTCCAACACCGTTTAAAGCACCAAAATACTCTAAAGCTGTTTTGGCTGCACCTGCACTATGTTCACCCGCCATGTTGCTTCCAAAGACAAAAGTCGTATCTTCAGCTAAATTTTTTACAATGCTTTCATCGTGATATTGGTAAGTCATGGCACGCTACGGTATCTAGATTCTTCACTTTATGTTGCCTTTGAATAGGTAAGGGGTCAAGCAAAACTTAGTCAAAAAATAAGTCTTTTAATAGAATAAAAATAAATCAATTTAGTTCTATTGTGCAAAGGAAATACACGAAAAAAATGAGGATTATTTATTGCTGAGAGTATGAATCTGCTAGAATCTTTGATCTAAAAATATATCGAGTGAAAGATACTGTGAGTGACCATCAACCTTTCGAATTAGTAACTAACTATGCGCCTGCTGGGGATCAACCGCAAGCAATTGAAAAGCTAGTCCGTGGTGTTGAACAAGGCATGCACGATCAACTTTTATTGGGTGTTACAGGGTCTGGTAAAACCTATACTATGGCAAATGTCATTGCTCAAACGCAAAGACCAACTATTGTCATGGCACATAATAAAACATTAGCGGCACAGCTTTACGGAGAGTTTAAAGCTTTTTTCCCACATAATGCTGTTGAATATTTCGTAAGTTATTACGACTATTATCAGCCTGAAGCTTATGTACCATCTTCAGATACCTTTATTGAAAAAGATTCTTCGATTAATGATCATATCGATCAAATGCGTTTGTCGGCAACGCGTTCATTATTAGAACGTCGTGATGCCATTATTATTGCTTCTGTTTCTGCTATTTATGGTTTGGGTGATCCAAATGCGTATATGAGCATGTTGCTTCATGTGGTGCAGGGTGATTTTATTAATCGAGATGACATTATTCGTCGCTTGGTTGAAATGCAATATTCAAGAAATGAACTTGAATTTTTACGTGGTACTTATCGCATACGTGGGGAGATTATCGATATTTTCCCAGCAGAATCTGAGCAACATGCTATTCGAATTGAGCTATTTGATGATGAAGTTGATTCGATTCGTTGGTTCGACCCAATTACAGGGAAAATGGTAAAAAAAGTTCCACGTGTTACGATTTATCCAAAGAGTCACTATGTAACGCCTAAAGATAATTTAGAACGTGCAATAGGAACCATAAAAGAAGAATTAAAAGAGCGGTTAGTGTTTTTTCGTGAGAATGACAAATTACTCGAAGCTCAGCGTATTGAACAACGTACTCGTTACGACTTAGAAATGATGCAGCAATTGGGTTATACCAATGGTATTGAAAACTACTCACGTCATTTGTCGGGCAGACCTGCGGGCGAAGCACCACCGACTTTGTTTGATTATATCCCCGATGATGCCTTACTTATTATTGATGAGTCTCACGTGACTGTTCCTCAAATTGGTGCGATGTATAAAGGTGACCGTTCACGTAAAGAAAACTTAGTAAATTACGGTTTCCGTTTACCAAGTGCATTGGATAACCGTCCTATGCAATTTGAAGAGTGGGAGCGAATTGTTCCTTCTACTATTTATGTGAGTGCCACGCCAGCGCGTTATGAATTGGAAAAATCTCAGCAGATTGTTGAACAAGTCGTTCGACCGACGGGACTAATTGATCCTGAAATTGAAATTCGTCCTGTATTAACGCAGGTGGATGATGTTCTTTCGGAAATTAATCTTCGTACGGCATTAAATGAACGTGTTTTGGTGACAACGCTGACCAAGCGGATGGCGGAAGATTTAACATCTTATTTAAAAGAATATGGTGTAAAAGTCGCTTATTTACATTCAGATATCGATACTGTTGAGCGTGTTAAAATTATTCACGATTTACGTATGGGCGTACATGACGTTTTAATTGGTATTAACTTGCTGCGTGAAGGCTTAGATATGCCAGAAGTATCTTTGGTTGCTATTTTAGATGCGGACAAAGAAGGTTTCTTGCGTTCAGAAAGATCGCTTATTCAAACTATTGGTCGTGCTGCGCGTAATTTAAAAGGTAAAGCAATTTTATATGCAGATCGGATAACCGATTCTATGCAAAAAGCGATTGATGAAACAGATCGACGTCGTACCAAGCAAATTGAGTTCAATAAAGAACATGGTATTACACCACGTAGTGCAGTTCGCCAAGTGATTAAAGAAATTGATACAGGTGAAGTGTTAAATGATGATCAAATTGAAAGCCAAATTGCAGAACAGGATAAAGCAATTTCAGCAGATGAGCGTTATTTAATGTCGGATCCGAAACTGTTTGCAAAACACCTTGCAAAACTTGAAAAGGAAATGCTTAAAGCATCGAAAGAGTTGCAATTTGAACAAGCTGCTCGCTTACGTGATGAGATATTACGTTTAAAAGCTCAAATGGTACAGTTGAGTTAAATAGTTGAAATATTTATTACATTTTTCAACATTTAAAATTTGAAAAATAAGATATTTTAAAACAACGTATTTAAATTTAACCAAAGGTGTATTTATGGCAAGAGGTATTCCTAAAGCGAGTTATAAACTGGCGAAAATTGCACTTGGTGGAGTGGTTTTAGTCGGATTGGGTATGGCAACAATGGCCTATGCACAATCAAAACCATTAAATACTGTAGAGAAGGTTGAGTTAGATAAATACCTTGGTGTTTGGTATGAAGTTGCTCGAAAACCTTTATCTTTTCAGAAGATGTGTGCACGTGATATTTCTGCTAGATACACATTAAATGAAAATGGAAATATTGTTGTAGATAATCGTTGTTATGATCAAGAAGGGCAATTAAACAAATCTTTAGGTGAAGCTTATGTACAAAATGCTCCTTTTAATTCTAAATTAAAAGTCAGTTTTTTACCTGAAGCAATTCGTTGGTTACCTGTTGGGCGTGGTGACTATTGGATTCTTAAAATAGATACAGATTATGAAACAGTGCTAGTCGGTGAGCCGAGTCGTAAATATATGTGGGTGCTTTCTAGACATACTGAAATAAAACCTGAAGTATTGAATGAGTATTTAGAATACGCAAAGTCTGTGGGTTATGACTTATCTGATTTAATTAAAACACCACATACAATTAAAGATTAAGTTTAATCAGTCAATTTAAATATAAAAAGCCATGTTTTGACATGGCTTTTTTATTCTCTGTTTTCATTATTTGAAAATTATTTTTTGACTCTGTTGAAGACTTAAAATAATGAAATAGATATACTGATGGGTAAAATATTTTTAGAACATTATATTCAGTAAATAGGGGTTTTAGATGTACAAAGGCGTTTTCTTGTCGGTTTTGGCATCGATCACTTTTGGTGTACTGTATTTTTATACAGAATTTCTAAAACCTCTGAATAGTGAAGAAACATTTGCATGGAGAATGCTTTCCACAATTCCATTTTTAACGTTGTTAATGTGGTGGATGGGCGATTTAAAGCTTATTTCTGATATTTTAAAACGCGTTATAAAACAACCTATATTGATTCTTTGGTTAATTTTAAGTTCTATCTTATGTACATCCCAATTGTGGTTATTTTTATGGGGGCCGATTAACGGACGTGGTTTACAGGTTTCGTTAGGTTATTTTCTTTTACCTTTGGTAATGGTGCTTATAGGATGTTTACTTTACAAAGAGAAATTAAGTAAGTGGCAAATAGCAGCCATTATTCTTGCTGTTTTAGGTGTGGGGCATGAGATTTGGCGTATAGGTTCGGTGGTTTGGGAAACTGCGTATGTCGCATTGGCTTATCCATTATATTTCTTTTTACGCCGTGTATTTAAAACTGATAATTTAGGCGGTTTTTGGTGGGATTTAGCTTTGATCTTACCGCTTTCAGTTTATTTAGCATTTGTTTATAGCGATACTATTTCTATTATTGCTGCTTTCCCGTATTTGATTTTAGCTGTTATTGGTTTAGGTTTTTTAAGTGCATTGGGTTTAGGAAGTTATATTTTAGCAAGTCGTTATTTGCCCTTTGTGATCTTTGGTTTATTGAGTTATTTAGAGCCCGTACTTTTAGCATTCGCTTCAATATTATTGGGGGAGCGTGTTCATGCTGCGGAATTACTCACCTATATTCCAATTTGGGTTGCTGTTTTATTACTAGTAGTAGAAGGGAGTTTACATTTGATTAAGCAAAAGAAAAAACAAGATGAGTTAAAAATGAATGCCAATAATTTAGAAAAACGTCTTGGTCATGATGAGTAGTAGATTTAGTTGGTTTAAATTTATCGATATAAGGTAGAAATAAATCAGTGAATCAAATTAGAATGCGCTGAAGATTTTTGTAACTAAATATCTTAGAGTGAATATATTTGCTCGAAAATTGCTTATATTTTGCAGGTGTTTTATCTTTGTTTAGATTTTTATTTTTTGAAAATATAAACATAAGCGACTTATACGCTATGATTTAGAAAAATTATATTTGAACGATTGATTTGTAAATTAAGGGGCTTGGTGTGCAGTCAAATGCTATTCCATACGAAATTCGTGCAAAATTATTGCAGCTAGAGCCAAGTTTAGAGACTGATTGGCATCTTATAATATTGGAAGTACTGCAAGATGCAGACCCTGAACTTTGTGATGATATTAATGAACAAATTCTAAAACCTAAAGAAATTCATTGGAATCGTTTAGCGAATACATTTGAATATAAAGCAAATACAAGTTTAGCTATTTTAAGACATCGTTTAACTCATCCTAAAATGGGGGAGTTTGCTAAAACGCTGAGTGATTCATTAGAAGATTTAAAAGAGTTAAGTGAAAGTTTAGAAATTGCTGATTATTTAGAAAATGCGATTGAACAAATTAATCAAATACAGGTTGAAGAAGATTTTGTGCTTCAACGTGAGAAAATTTTAATTCATCGTACTTTTTTATTAAATGCAGCAAAAATTATTAAAAAAATTAAAATAGACGAACTTCAAGGTTTAAGAAATTTAACCGAAAATGAAATTAAATGTTTTATTGTTGAAGTTTATATTAAGCAGCAATTGCTCGATTATTGGTATAAGCCCTTATTAAAAAAAGACTCTAAGCTTAATAAATTAGCGATTTTTAAGTATCTGGTTTTACGTGAGCAAAAAGTTCGCCATTTTCATATTGTTAAAACATCATCGCTGATTTATTTGGTGGCGCCTGTGATGCATGTTGAAAATAATCCCTATTCTATTCGTCGTTTTTTAATTGAAGAACAAGGCGCACTTCCAGATCAAATTTTCTTAAATGTTATTGTGCTTGATTTATCGAAAGTTGAAGAGATTCAATATATTGAAAGTTTGAAAAGTTTAATCAAGCGTATGGTAACAATTCAAAGCCAAATTCATTTGGATGTTATTGATGTGGTTCACCAGCTTGAAGAAGTGTATGAGGAAAAGTTAATTCCTTTGCTGATTGAGCCTGTTCAGTTTGTGGCAAAAAATGCAGATGTTGTTGCTAAAATGCATTTAAAGAAATTTGAAAATGTTTTAACAGGTGAGTTTTTTGCCTTGATGCATGTGGCGGCAAAGAAGCATTTATCACATATAGAAGAGTTTGATTATTTATATTTAAATGCACATAGATTGCTTTCAGAATTATTAGCATATTACCGTGAATTTAAAGCACAGCCATCATTGGTTTTTAACCAATACGTACAAATGTTTGAATATAAATTATTTGCTTATGTAAAACTGCTAGAAAAGCGCAAGCAAGAATGCTTTGTTCCACTGAATGATAATGATTGGAATTTTATGCATGAACGCTCAATGCAGCCTATTCGTGCTTTGCAATCTACAATTAGTCAGAACCTTGTGGATTATCGCGAGCTTCGAATGTTTATTAATAAAGTGAAACGTGAGCAGACGACAAAATCGACTTCACTGATTAAGCGTATGATGAAGTCAGATCAATCGGAAAACGATTTGCTTGATGCACAAAAGTCAGCTATAGAATTAAAGCGTAAACTTTTTATGAATATTATTGAAATTCCTCGTTTGTATCCAAGCGCGAGCGTGTTTATAGAATTTGAAAGTATGCATAATTTTACAGATAAACAGCGTCATTATGCTTTTCCATGTGGTGATAATGGTTTGACACGGTTACCTGTTTTATTGGGAGTTCCTGATACTTATACAGAGTTTGATGTAGAAGAATTTAATGCGCTTATTCAATATGATTTAAATTTTTCTGCATCTTCAAGAGCTGAAAAAATTGATTTAGATGATCATTCACCTATCTCATACAACACATAGAAGTATAAATTGTATGTAATTTCAACATTTAAAAATAAGCCTATATAAACCGCTAAATATCAGATTTTGCGGTTTTATTTTTGAAATCATAAAAATAATTACAACTATTTCATTATTTTATAGTGAATATACAAGAAAATAGTACAGTCTTATTCAGCTTTTGATACAAAGTTGCCGCTAATTCCATTACAATTATGGGGTTTAGAAATTTATGATTTACCATTAATTAGAGGACGTATCTGTGAGCAAAGACAGTATCATTGCCCTACATGCAGAGCACCAAGGTCGCTGGAAAAACCGTGAAGAACTTGCGGAACGTATGATTGCCCTAGTGGGTCAGTTATACCGTGAAAAAAATATCGTAGTTACAGTATATGGTCGTTCTTTAATTAACCGTTCTGTAATCCAGATTTTAAAAGCTCACCGTCGTACACGTGTATTAGACGTAGAGCTTTCTGCAGTTCATACATACCCAATTCTTGAAGCTTTGGCGAAAATTGAAAACATTGGTTCTGCAGAAGTTGACTTAGGTAAACTAGCGGTTGAATTCAATGCAAAAGGCGGCGATATCAATGCATTTGTTGCAGAAGCGGTTAAGCCTTTAGAAGGCAATAACTCTGCTGTAGAACATAAAGATGTTGTTCTTTATGGCTTTGGTCGTATTGGTCGTATCTTAGCGCGTTTAATCATCAGCCAATCTGGTCTTGGTCGTGGTTTGAACCTTAAAGCGATTGTTGTTCGTAAATCATCTGATGGCGATTTAGAAAAACGTGCTTCACTTTTACGCCGTGACTCAATTCATGGTCCATTTGCAGGCACAATTTCTGTAGATGAAGAAAATGAAGCAATTATTGCAAATGGTAACTTCATTAAAGTTATTTATGCATCTAACCCATCTGAAGTGGATTACACAGCTTACGGTATTAACAATGCATTGGTTATTGATAATACGGGTAAATGGCGTGATTCTGAAGGTTTAGCTCAGCACCTTAAATGCCCAGGCGCTGCACGTGTAATTTTGACTGCACCCGGTAAAGGTGACATGAAAAACGTTGTATACGGTGTTAACCAAGCAGACATCTTAGATGAAGATACAATCATCTCTGCTGCAAGCTGTACTACAAATGCAATTACACCAACACTTAAAGTGTTAAACGACAAGTATACAGTGATTAATGGTCACGTTGAAACAGTTCACTCGTTCACAAACGACCAAAACTTAATTGACAACTACCATAAAGCTGATCGTCGTGGTCGTGCTGCTACATTGAACATGGTTATTACTGAAACTGGTGCTGCTAAAGCTGTTGCTAAAGCTCTTCCTGTTCTTCAAGGTAAGTTAACAGGTAACTCTGTACGTGTTCCTACACCAAACGTATCTTTGGCTATTCTTAACCTTACTTTAGGTCAAGATGTAGACCGTGATGAAGTGAACGAATATATTCGTCAAATTTCTATCAACTCTAAGCTACAAGGTCAAATTGGTTATACAAACTCTACAGAGGTTGTATCTTCTGACTTTATCGGTTCACGCACTGCAGGTGTATTTGATGCGCAAGCAACAATCACTTCTGGTAACCGTTTAACAGCTTATGTTTGGTACGATAACGAAGTTGGTTATAGCTGCCAAGTATTACGTATTGCTGAACAAATGGGCGGCGTAAGCTACCTTAAAGTTCCTGCTGAAACAAATGCATAATTTGTGACGTAGATAAAAAAAGAGCCTCATTTGAGGCTCTTTTTTTATGTGAAACTGAAATTACATAAGTAAGGGTTTAATGGTTTCTTCAAGTGATGTTGTTTGGCGGTTTAACAGAGCTTCTAAGTCTTTACGATCACTCAACATTGCGCCGTGCGTTGCTTCTACATCTGCTTCAATAATTACATCGACTAAACCTTCAGGTAAGCCTGCTTGTAAAAGTCCTTGTTTGTAATCTTCGGCAGATAAGTTGGTATAAACTACAGTTTTATGACTTACTTTTGAAATGGTATTTGCCAAAGTTTCTAAAGTGAAAGCTGTGGAACTTGCCAATTCATAAGTTTTATTTTTATGAGATTCGCTCAATAAAACATTTGCTGCAGCTTCTGCATAATCATTTCGTGGAGCTGCACTAATAAGCGAATTTTGAGCTGCACCATATAAAATGCCTGTTTCAATATTATGAGCAAGACCTGCTAAATAGTTTTCGCTATACCAATTGTTTCTTAAGAAAGTATAGCTTAAACCACTTTCATGTATTAATTGTTCAGTTTCACGATGTTCTTGAGCTAAATCTAGCGGAGATGTATCTGCACGGAGTAGGCTTGTATAAGCAATATAAGGCACTTGTGCTTCAACAGCAGCATTAATAACTGCTTTATGTTGTGGTGTGCGACGACCGATTTCATTTGCAGAAATCAATAATATTTTATCGACTCCTTGTAGAGCAGGAGCAAGCGTAGCAGGTGAGTCATAATCAAAATGTCGAACATCAATTCCTTTTGCTTTTAAGTTTTCAGCCTTGTCTATATTACGAACAAGAGCAACAATATTTTCAGCTTGAGTTAGTTTTAATAAGTGTTGAATAACGAGGTGACCAAGTTGACCTGTTGCGCCAGTAATTGCAATTTTCATGTTTTAATCTCACATTATTTTGATGAATAAATAAACTTGCTGAATAAATATTAATCTGTTAACTTACTAAAAGAAAGTACGTACTAAAAAGTAAGTTAATTACTAAAAGGAAAGATTTTTATGTCTACTTATGAAACGAGTAAATTATTAGGACAAGTTTTATCCACGGACTGTCCATCTCGTGAAATATTGGAACATCTTATGAATAAGTGGTCTGTGTTAGTTTTGAGATGTTTAAGTGATGGTGTACACCGTTTCAGTGAGTTAAAACAGCGTATAGAAGGGGTAAGTGAAAAGATGCTTGCTCAAACATTAAAGATGCTTGAACAAGATGGTTTTATTTTACGTACGGTTTATCCTGTTGTGCCACCAAAAGTGGAATATCAACTGACAATTTTAGGTTCAGATGCTGCAAGTAAAGTGAATTATTTAATCGATTGGATTGAAAAAAGTTTACCTGAAATTATTGAAAATAAAGCACGTGTAATGAGTAAAACTAATTGAATTGAAAGAATTAAATGCAATGAAAATGTACCAAGTCGATGCTTTCAGTCATCAGTTATTTAAAGGTAATCCTGCGGCTGTTTTATTGTTAGATCATTGGTTGGATGATGATTTAATGCAAAATATTGCACTGGAAAATAATCTTTCAGAAACAAGTTTTGCTAAAAAAAATGATGATCAAAATTATGAAATTCGTTGGTTTTCACCAGTAAAAGAAGTTCAGTTTTGTGGGTATGGAACATTAGCAGCAAGTTTTGTAATTTTTAATAATAATCCACAGATTAATTCACTTATATTTCATGTAAAAGGAATGGGTAAATTTTTTGTAGAGAATTTAAGTAATGGTCAGATCTCTCTAAACTTTCCTGCTAAAGTTCCTCAAAAATTAGCACAAGTGCCTGAATTACTGAAAAAGGCGCTAAATTCAGAAATTGTAGAAGTTTATGAAAATCCACAAGCATATATTGCGGTATATAAAGATACGGCAGAAATTTTAGCTGAAAATCCAAATTTTAATTTAATTAAAGAACTTGGTGGAAAACGCGTTGCAATTACGGCTTTTAATGAGCAAAAAGAAGGGTTCTTGAAGGATTACGACATTATTTCCCGTTATTTCACACCATCTATGGGAATTGATGAAGATCCTGTGACAGGCTCTTTGCATACTTCGTTAATGCCATTATGGGCTGATAAAACGGGCAAAAAGGAATTAACAGCCTACCAAGCTTCAAGTCGTGGAGGCGTTCTATATTGTCGTTTACTTGAAAATAATAGAGTTCAGATTAAAGGGAAATGTAAACTTTATATGGAAGCTGTTCTAAATATTAAGATCTAAAACTTATATTCGTGATACAAGCTGAATGAAATTTATTGTATTGCTGAATAAATCTATTCGAGAAAACTTTTAAAATGTGGCAGAATATGGGGTTTTTAAAGTTTTTAGAGGATTGGCAATATGCGCTTTGTTGATGAAGCAGTCATTACCGTAGAGGCTGGCGACGGTGGCAATGGCGTAGCCAGTTTTCGCCGTGAAAAGTTCGTACCATTTGGTGGTCCAGATGGTGGTGATGGTGGTCGTGGCGGTAGTATTCATATTCAAGCCAACGACGACACAAGTACACTTGTAGATTATCGTTATACCCGTAGATACCGTGCAGAACGTGGTAAAAATGGTCGTGGCGCAAACTGTGCAGGCCGTGGCGGTGAATCAGTAATTCTAAAAGTTCCGGTAGGAACAACAATTGTTGATGTAGAGTCTGGCGACATTATTGGCGATTTGATCGAAGATGGTCAAAGCGTAATGGTCGCATTGGGCGGTGATGGTGGTTTGGGTAACACGCACTTCAAATCATCTACAAACCGTTCACCACGTAAATGTACACATGGAACAAAAGGTGAGTTCCGTGAAGTACGCTTAGAACTTAAAGTATTGGCGGATGTTGGCTTATTAGGCATGCCGAATGCAGGTAAATCGACCTTTATTCGCGCTGTTTCTGCTGCAAAACCAAAAGTTGCAGATTATCCATTTACTACTATGGTTCCAAACCTTGGTGTTGTAGATGCAGACCGTTATCGTTCATTTGTAATGGCAGATATTCCAGGCTTAATCGAAGGTGCATCTGAAGGTGCGGGTCTTGGTATTCGTTTCCTTAAGCATTTAGCACGTACACGTATTTTATTACACATTGTAGATGTTCAACCGATTGATGGTTCAGATCCTGCTTACAATGCAAAAGCAATTTTGAAAGAGTTAGATAATTTCTCTCCTACACTTTCAAAATTACCAATCGTATTGGTATTAAACAAAGTAGATCAATTATCTGAAGATACACGTGAAGAATGGTGTAGTCACATTCTTGAAGAACTTCAATGGAAAGGTCCTGTATTCAAAACTTCTGGCTTAACGGCAGAAGGTACGAAAGATGTGGTTTATTACCTCATGGATCAAATTGAAGAACAACGTGAACGCGAAGTTGAAGATCCTGAATACGCAGCAGAGATGAAAGCATTCCGTGATCAGCTTGAAGCTGAAACACGTGAGCAAACACTTGCTGCGAAAGAAGCGTATCGCGAAATGCGTCGTCAACAACGTCTTGCTGGTATTTTGGGTGAAGACGATGAAGATGATGAAGACGACGATAACGATGTAGAAGTGTTTTACGTACGTTAAGCTCTTATGGAAGAGTAACTGAGGACAAGATGATAGAAGTGGTAGATGGGCAACGTCAGCTCAAGGGTTGTAAACGAATCGTTGTTAAGATCGGATCATCTTTACTCACAGCAAATGGGCAAGGTTTAGATATTGCAGCTATTTCGCATTGGGCGAAACAAATTGCAGATCTACACAATGCAGGGCATGAGATTATTCTTGTGACGTCAGGTGCTGTGGCTGAAGGTATGGTTCGAATGAAACTTGAGAATCGACCCACAGATCTACCCAGTCTTCAGGCGTGTGCCGCCATTGGTCAAATGGGTTTAATCCAAACTTGGTCTAGCATACTTGCACAGTTAAATATTCAAACTGCGCAAGTGCTTTTAACCCATGATGATTTGGCGGATCGTCGACGCTATTTAAATTCGTGTGATGCTTTGCAACACCTAATTGATTGGCGTGTGATTCCTGTGATCAATGAAAATGATACAGTTTCAACTGATGAAATTCGCTTTGGTGATAACGATACTTTGGCGGCAATGGTCGCAGGTCAAGTTCATGGTGATTTGCTGATCATTTTAACTGACCAACAAGGTATGTTTGATTCAGACCCACGTTCAAACCCAAATGCCAAACTTTTTGATACTGTTCGTGCTTTAGATGAAAGTTTATTTGATATGGCAGGTGGTGGCGGTAAGTTTGGTCGTGGTGGCATGCTCACGAAAGTTCGTGCAGCACGTTTAGCGGCTAAATCTGGTTGTCCAACGCTTATTGCAAGTGGTGAAAGTGATCATGTTTTATCACGTTTAATGGCTGGGGAAATGCTAGGGACATTGTTTATTAATGACAATGACCGCATGACAGCACATCAACAATGGCTTGCAGCACATTTGCAAACAGCGGGTCGTTTAGTGATTGATGATGGTGCTGTGAAAGCGATTAAAGAAAACCATCGTAGTTTATTGCCTGTAGGTGTAAAAGCTGTAGAGGGGCATTTTGAACGTGGTGATGTGGTTGAATGTGTCGATTCTGATGGTGGGCGAGTTGCTGTAGGTCGTGTGAACTTTAGTTCTCGTTCGGCAGACATTGTAAAAGGTTTATCTTCAGATAAAGTTCATCAAGTGCTTGGTGAAGCTCGTTCTTTAGAGATGATTCATCGAAATCATATGGCGATTTATTAATATATTTTTGATAAATATTAAAAGGCTTAATTCTACAGAGAGTTAAGCCTTTTTTTATGAGGTTATTTAGTGTTTGAAATATCAAGTTATTATTATTTGATTATATGCTGTGTGTTATGATGATTTATATTGAGTTGATGATTGATTTAAATACAATATTTTAGTAAAACCTAATAAAGTTTGGTTTTTTGAAGTTTTAAATAGGCGTAAATTATGAAAAAAATTGCTATAGGGATTCTCTTAGTTAGTGCTGCTGTTCTTGTGCTCATTCTTTATGGTGAAGTTCAAGATGTCGAGACGCCCGTACAGCCAGAGGAAATGACGAAATAATTATATTGGATTAAATATTAAATCTAATAGAAGTCGTCAATAAATAGACAATAAAAAAATCGCTTTAAGCGGTTTTTTTATTGAATTAAACCTTTGTTAATTAGGAATGCGAAAATTTTACGGTAAAGCATCATTACCCAAGTCATAAGTTGCTCTTTATATCGATTCCAAAACTTTAGACCTGAAATATTCACAATATAAGCTAAGAAAAAAGCACCCAGCATATCTATCGGGAAGTGAACGCCAACATAAACACGTGCCCAAGCTACTAACCAAGCGACTGCTATTAATAACTTACCTAACTGACGTTGCGATGAAAAATAATAAGAAAATGCAAGCCCACTAAAAATACTCATGTGATTACTTGGAAAAGATCCTGTAGGTGCATGTAATAAAATTGTTTCACCAACATCCATAACAAAGGGTCTAGGTGTGTTTAATACGTACGATAGTAATTCGCTCATGAATAGAGTGATTGCTGTAAAAATAAATGCTTTTAAAATATTTTTTTTAGTTTGAAAGTTACCAATGAACCAAGCCAAAATAAAAATACCCAATACAATATATATTAAGTCTTGAGCAATAAAAGTTGCATAAGACATCATAAAATTAGATGCATTATTTGGAACATTAAAAATATGAAATAAATAGAGGTTTAAATTTTGCATGAGTATTGTTTATATTGAGGTAAAACGAGATGGACTACTTTAGTTGCTATAATAATTGAATAAAATAATTTTATTGTTGCACTTGTATTAATCATCTTTTTATAACATCAAATCAAAACCGCATAGCGGACTTACGATTTAGATTTGAGATGATTTACTTTAATTGAATTGAGCCATTTGCATTTACAGTAATTTGAGATTCACCACTTGCCATTTCTTGTTCAGGAATAGCATCTGCACTTGCTGCTTTCATCATTGCCATACGAGGAATAGCTCGATTGCTATAATGATTTGTATTTAAATTAAGGTTAATAAGTTGATAACTTGATTTATTCCAAGCTTGAGCCAATGAGTTAGCACGTTGTTGAAAGTTTTTTGAGGCTTCAATCATCAGTTCATTTTCAACTTTTTTACGCTGAGCATCTGACACATTAAAGTGAATAGATTGAGTTTGGAAATTTTGTTGAAGTTCACTAATAAGTTGGCTTGCAGTTTTAAAATCTTTGCTTTCTAATCGAATTTCAGCACGACCACGCCATTCTTTTACTTTACGATTATCATTGTCATAAATTGGGTAGGTCGATTGTGAGCCTGTTTCAAACTTAATTTGAGGATATTTTTTAGCTGCATTCACAGCTTGTGTCATGAGGAGGTTAATTTCAGCTGCCAATTGAGTAGGTTGTTTATTTGATTTTTCAATATATAAAACAGCACTCATTTCATCGTTGGAAATATTACGTGAAGCTTCAGTTTGAATATTGATCACATTGTAATTCAAAGAAGCATTTTCTTGAGCAAAAGTAGGTACGGAAATAACTGCTGTGATTGCAAGGGCAAAAGAACGGTAAAAATGGTGCATATTTATTCCTCATTTGTTGCTGTATTTATTTTTGCTAGCATAGAAATTGTTTATGCCTGATTTATGTATGAAATGTAGTTTATGTGTAAAAGGGTATTTTAAAAAGTAGTTGTTTAAAATTTTTAAATTAGAACTATATCAATGGTTTATGTTGTTTATTTGAGTCGGTAGTCAATAATTAGTTTATAATTTACATGAAGAATAAAAATTAAGCTTTTCTTTTATTTGTCACAGCGTAAGATGATAATTCAATATATCGATGAGATGAATATATCTTTCCGATAAAATTAGGGTAATTTTATTTCCTAAAAGTATTTATTTTTTGGAAAAATTAGGTATTATCCGCCTCCTAGTTAGTGAATGCATATTTCATGATATTTCAACTAACTAGAAAATCAAAAAGCACCGAGTCAAAAGACCGAAAGTCCCCCGACTTATTTCTTTCAACCCATATCAGAGATGGTAATTCGATATGAGCGTTTCTTCAGTAAATTCTGCCACTAAGTCTACTAACGAATACTATTTAACTCGCCAAAGTCAAATGGAATCTAATGTTCGTAGCTATCCACGTAAACTTCCACTTGCGATAGCAAAAGCCTTAGGGTGCTGGGTTACCGATGTTGAAGGTACAGAGTACCTCGATTGTTTAGCTGGGGCAGGGACATTGGCATTAGGCCATAATCACCCTGCGGTCATTCAAAGTATCCAAGACACACTTGCAAGCGGTTTACCGTTGCATACTTTGGATTTAACAACACCTTTAAAAGATGCTTTCACTGAAGCATTACTTGAGCAATTACCAGGTGGTAAAGCTGAGTATTGTTTACAGTTCTGTGGTCCATCTGGTGCAGATGGTACAGAAGCAGCAATTAAATTAGCAAAAACTTACACTGGTCGTAGTTCAGTAATCAGCTTCTCAGGTGGTTATCATGGTATGACTCACGGTTCTTTGGCAATGACAGGTAACTTGTCTGCGAAGAATGCTGTGAATGGCTTAATGCCAGGTGTTCAATTTATGCCTTATCCGCATGAATACCGTTGTCCATTAGGTATTGGCGGTGAAGCGGGTGTAGATGCTTTAACTTATTTCTTCGAAAACTTTATTGAAGATGTAGAAAGTGGTGTAACTAAACCTGCTGCCGTTATTCTTGAAGCAATTCAAGGTGAAGGTGGGGTAGTAACTGCACCTGTAAAATGGTTGAAGAAAATCCGTGAAGTAACAGAAAAGCACAACATTGTGTTGATTCTTGATGAAGTTCAAGCGGGCTTTGCACGTTCAGGTAAAATGTTTGCCTTTGAGCATGCGGGTATTGAACCAGACGTAATTGTAATGTCTAAAGCTGTAGGTGGTAGTTTACCGCTTGCTGTATTAGGTATTAAGCGTAAATTTGACGCATGGCAGCCAGCGGGTCATACGGGTACATTCCGTGGTAACCAACTTGCTATGGGTACAGGTCTTGCAACCATCAACACTATTAAAGAGCAAAATCTAGCTCAAAACGCGCAAGAGCGTGGTGATTTCTTACAAGCTGAAATTAAAAAATTAGCGGTAGAATTCCCATGTATCGGTAACGTGCGTGGTCGTGGTTTGATGCTTGGTGTTGAAATTGTTGATGAGCGTCAAGCGGCAGATCACATGGGTTCTTTACCTGGTGATGGTCAATTAGCTGCTGCGATTCAAGCTGCATGTTTCGATAACAAATTATTGTTAGAGAAAGGTGGTCGTAACGGTACAGTGATTCGTTTACTTTGCCCATTGATCATTACACAAGCTGAATGTGAAGAAGTTATCGTACGCTTCAAAAAAGCTCTTGCTGAAGCACTTGTTGCAACTCGAGGCGCGTAATCATGGTTGATTTTGCAGAACATCGTAAAGCGTTATTCTGCAATGATGCACAATCCATTGCTGACTATCAGTCTGCAATGGATTCAGCTGTAAAAGCTGTGTCTGCATGGTTGCAAAATGACAAAATGTATACAGGCGGTAGCATTAAAGAGCTTCGCTCTGCAATCGCATTCAATCCTTCTAAAGAAGGTTTAGGTGTACAGAAGTCTCTTGATCGTATGGTTGAGCTTTTCTTAAATAAAAGCTTAAAAGTACATCATCCGCATTCTTTAGCGCATTTGCACTGTCCGACTATGGTGACAAGCCAAATCGCAGAAGTTTTAATTAACGCAACTAACCAATCTATGGATTCATGGGATCAAAGCCCAGCAGGTTCATTAATGGAAGTTCAGTTGATTGATTGGCTTCGCCAAAAAGTAGGCTACGGTGCAGGTCAAGCAGGTGTATTCACCTCTGGCGGTACGCAGTCTAACTTGATGGGCGTTTTGCTTGCGCGTGATGCGTGTATCGCGAAAAACTGGAAAGACGAAAACGGCAATCCGTGGTCTGTTCAGCGTGATGGCGTACCAGCGGATGCGATGCGTAATGTCAAAGTTATTTGTTCTGAAAATGCACACTTCTCTGTGCAAAAGAACATGGCAATGATGGGCATGGGTTTCCAATCTGTGGTGACTGTTCCTGTAGATGCAAATGCACGCATGGACATGGATGCACTTGAGAAAACCATGGCACACCTTCAAAACGAAGGCAAAATTGTGGCATGTGTCGTTGCAACTGCGGGAACAACGGATGCAGGAGCAATTGATCCACTGAAAAAAGTGCGTGAAATCACCAATAAATATGGCGCGTGGATGCACATCGACGCAGCATGGGGTGGTGCTTTAATTCTATCGAATGATTTCCGTGATATGTTGGATGGTATTGAACTGTCTGATTCGATCACGCTTGATTTCCATAAGCATTATTTCCAAACGATTTCATGTGGCGCATTCTTGCTAAAAGATGAAGCGAACTATCGTTTCATGCATTATGAAGCTGAGTACTTAAACTCTGCTTATGATGAAGAGCATGGCGTACCGAATCTTGTATCTAAGTCGCTTCAAACAACTCGTCGTTTTGATGCGTTGAAATTGTGGATGACAGTAGAAGCACTAGGTGAAGAGCTTTACGGTTCTATGATCGATCACGGTGTTGGTTTAACACGTGATGTTGCAGCGTATATCGATGCAACTGACGGTCTGGAAATGTTGGTTGATCCACAATTCGCATCTGTATTGTTCCGTGTAATTCCTGAAGGTTACCCAACAGAATTACTTGATACACTCAACCAAAACGTTGCAGATGAACTGTTTGCACGTGGTGAAGCGAACATTGGTGTAACTAAAGTTGGTCAAGTTCAATCATTGAAAATGACAACTTTAAGCCCAGTTGCAACTTTAGACAACGTGAAGAACTTACTTGCACTTGTGTTAGCAGAAGCTGATCGTATTAAAGATGCAATTGCTGATGGTACGTATACACCTGCAATTGACTAATCAATTGGATGTGCAAAAAAGGAGCTCAAACGAGCTCCTTTTTTTGTGATAAATTTAAAATTATTGATAAATTTTGTGATAAATAATGATGTTTTTTAATATCGGTGTATTATTTATAAGCAAAATAAATGCAACTAAAAATTGATTATAAAAACTGAGTAAAAGTGTTTTGGAGCAAAAATGAAAATTAAAAAAATGGTGTTTAAAACATTGTTATTAAGCACATTGATATGTTCTCAAGTATATGCGGCAGACATTATTATTAAAAATGCAAATGTGTTTGATGGTACAGGTTCAGACTTAATCAAAAATGCAAATGTCATTATTGAAGATGGTAAAATTAAAGCAATACAAATAGAAAAGACATCAGAAAAAGCAAAACAAATTATAGATGCGAAAGGCAAAACAGTTATGCCGGGTCTAATTAATGCGCATTTACATTTGTTTTGGGATTTTTATGATATGCCACCGCAAATGCCTGCTAGAAGTGACGCAAGTGCTCAAGCCTTCATTAAGGGAGATTTGACGAAGCGACTTCGTGGACATCTAGACAATGGATTTACTTCGACCTTTTCTCCAATCGATTTCCAACCCTATATTTTTCAAGTACGAGATAAAATTCAAAAAGGTGAAATTATTGGTCCGCGTATTATTGCAGCAGGGCCAGTTCTTTTAAATGCGGGTGATTACTATGCTTGTGGCGATCTTAAAAATGAAGAATTGAAATGGTGTAATAATCATGTGCGTTTATCTATGGACACACCAAAGCAGGCTCGAGCATCGGTACAAGAGCTTGTAAAGAATAAAGCTGATGTTGTTGTTTTTGATGGTGTAACGAATCAAACAGCAATTAATAAAGATGTGATTAAAACAATTGTTGATGAAGCACATAAAAATGACTTAAAAGTTTTTGCTCATAATGCAAATGCAAAAGACGTAAATACCATGCTTGATGCAGGTGTTGATGGGTTTATTCATCCACCTACCGTGACGAAAGATGTGGATGGTACTTTGTTGAAAAGACTAGGTGAACAACAGACACCTATTGCGGTTACCCTTGGTTTCTTGGAGCGTTATATTAAGCTTGGTTATGCATCTGAAAAAGATAAAAATGATTACAAAATTTTAGAATATAACGTTAATGTGATGTTAAAAGCGGGTGCTGTGCCATTGTTTACATCTGATATTCCGGGTATTCCACCACAACAAGTAGTGCCGTTGGTCACGCATGTAATGAAGGGTGTAGGAATTGACAACAAGACAATACTTTTATCTGCAACAAGTGAAGCTGCAAAAGCACTTGGTCAAAAAAAATTAGGGACACTTGAAAAAGGTCAAATTGCCGATTTAATTATGATTGATGGTAATCCAATTGCAGATATTTCAGCATTACAGAATATTGAATTGGTCGTGAAAGATGGTGTGATTGTGACGAATCATTTAAATCAAAAAACGAAACTTGTAAAAGTAGACTGGTTAAATCAACCTATAAAATAATGAAGTATTGAACTCAGATGAGTTTGAACTATTTAGCTCATCAAGTTTTTTAATTATAAACTTTATAACTTATGTGAAATATTACAGAATAAATTAATTAGATTAAAAAAAACTCATTTTTGTGGGTTTGAGGGGAGTTTAATTATCATTAAACCGTAATATAGTTGTAACTTATTTGTCATATTATCTACTCAAAATGCAATAACACAGAACAAGTACAAAACTAAATAAAAGTGGCGTACTCCAAATTTGCATAAAAGAGAGATTCAAATGCGCTATACACATATTGCACTTGCATTAGCAGTTTCAGGGGCAGCTGTAGCAACAACGGCAAATGCAGCTCGTGACACAATTCAAATCGCTGGTTCTTCAACAGTACTTCCATATGCAAGTATTGTGGCTGAAGAATTTGGTAATACATTCCCACAGTTTAAAGCACCTGTTGTTGGTTCTGGTGGTACTTCTGGTGGTTTAAAACAATTTTGTAATGGTGTTGGTGACAACACAATTGATATTGCAAACGCATCTCGTAAAATTAAAGATACAGAATTAGCTGCATGTAAAAAAGCAGGCGTTAATCAAGTATTAGAAATTAAAATTGGTTATGACGGTATTGTATTTGCATCAAACTCAAATAAAGCAGCATACAAACTTCGTCCGCAACATGTATTTGCTGCTTTAGCTGCAGAATTACCATCTAACGGTAAAATGGTTCCAAACCCTTATACACGTTGGAATCAAATTGACAAATCACTTCCAAATGAACCAATTACTTTGGTCATTCCAGCATCAAACCACGGTACACGTGAAGTGTTCCAAGAAAAAATGGTTGATGCAGGCTGTGAAACTTATGAAGCAATTAAAGCTCTAGATAAAGATGCTCAGAAAAAAGCATGTTCAACTTTCCGTAAAGATGGAAAAGTAATTGAAATTTCAGGTGACTACACAGAAACACTTGCACGTCTTAAGACATCACCAAGTGCTGTAGGTGTGTTTGGTTTAGGTTTCTATGACCAAAACCGTGACAAGTTACGTGTTGCAACGGTTAATAATGTTGCACCATCAGAGCAAACTGTTTTAAATGGTTCTTACCCAGTTTCACGTCCTTTATTCTTCTACGTGAAAGGTGAGCACCTTAAATCAATTAAAGGTTTACCTCAATTTACTGAATACTTCTTAAGTAAGAAAGTTTCTGGTAAAGGCTCTAAATTAGATAAAGCTGGCTTAATTTCAATGTCAGACAAAGAGCGTGCACAAGTTCTTGCGAACTTCAAAGCAGGTAAAGCAGTTAAGTAAGTTATCAGCTGATGATTAGGTTTCTAATCATCAGCTTTTTTAGCATCACAATATTCAAAAAATAATTGGAAATTGGTGGAAAATACATGAATCTGCTACTTATTGGTGTGCTGTTGGCAATAATTGCTATCGCTTATCAAATTGGATTAGCCAAAAGCCGCACACTAGCAGGTAAGGGAAATAACTCTGCGAAACTACATTCGCGTCCGGGCTATTATGGTGCATTGGTCGCTTTGTGGTGTGGTATTCCTGCATTCTTAATTTTATTGGTTTGGAATATTGTTGAGCCAAGTATTTTAACGCATGTTGTATTAAACAATGTGCCTGCAAATATTGCTGTGAACTTAGACCCTGCAACAACAGGTGTATTGGTCGATCGAGTACAAGCTATTGCTTCAGGTTTTGGGGTGAGTGATACGCCTACAGTATATGAAGTTGCAGCAGCAGAGCAATTAGCAAAATTTCAAAGCATAGCAACATTTGCAAAAGTGGCACTTGTAATTTGTGCGGCATTAATTGGTTTAGTGTTAGCAAAAAAGAGAATTTCTGAACAATTCCGTGCACGAAACCAAGTCGAAAAAATAATGAATATTAGCTTGGCACTTTGTTCAGGCGTTGCAATTTTAACGACAGTTGGCATTGTAATGTCAATGTTTAGTGAAGCTTTGAGATTTTTCCATTTTGTAAATCCATTTGATTTTTTCTTTGGTACGGAATGGAACCCAGGATTTAGTACATCTGGTAGTGCTGAAGGCAGTTATGGATTGATTCCATTGCTGTGGGGTACGCTCATGGTTAGTGGTATTGCGCTTTTAGTTGCAGTCCCAGTGGGGTTAATGATTGCAATTTATTTGGCGGAATATGCATCTTCAAGTTTTCGTTCTTGGGCTAAACCTGCAATTGAAGTTTTAGCTGGTATTCCAACAATTGTTTATGGTGTATTTGCCTTAATGGTGATTGGTCCTTTTGCAAAGCAAGCAGGGGCATATATCGGCTTAGATATTAATGCGACTAGTGCATTAACTGCAGGTTTTGTGATGGGGATTATGATTATTCCTTTCGTATCATCTCTTTCGGACGACATTATTACGCAAGTGCCAAGAGCGCTTCGTGATGGTTCATTAGGTTTGGGTGCAACTAAATCTGAAACCATTCGTCAGGTGGTTATACCAGCAGCTTTACCAGGCATTATTGGCGCATTTTTACTTGCAGCTTCACGCGCAATTGGTGAAACCATGATTGTGGTGTTAGCAGCGGGGAACAGTCCATTACTACATATTAATCCGCTAGAAGCTGTTTCTACAGTAACGATTACGATTGTGAATCAATTGACGGGAGATACAGATTTTGCAAGCCCACAAGCATTGGTTGCCTTTGCATTGGGTTTAACATTATTTGTGATTACCTTAGGTTTAAACATTGTTGCACTTTACATCGTGCGTAAATACCGCGAGCAATACGACTAATGAGCAATACGAATACAAATACATTAAGTCCAGCCGATCCTCAAGTTGCAGCTGAACTCAGAGAAAAACGAAAGAAAACGATTGCTAGTTCTTTATCTAAACGCCATCGTAAAGAAAAGACATTTCGTATTTTAGGTTTTTCTGCTGTTATTACAGGTTTGTTTTTTGTCGCACTGTTGTTCGGCAGCATTCTTGCGAAAGGTTTACCATCATTTTGGCAAAGTAGTTTAACTGTTCCTATTTATTTCGATCCAACTGTTATTACTGCAGGTCCTAAGCCAAAACCAACTCCAAATGAAACGCCTGCGAAGTATGAAGAGCGTTTAATAGAGTGGCAAACTCAAATGGGGATGGCCGATTGGGATCTACTATTGGTGAATGGTATTGTTTCTGAAGATCCTCAATTAGAGTCTAAGCGTGATGAGGTTGCTTCGTTATATACAAGTTCAGAAGCTTATAAACTTCGCGATATGGTACTTGAAAACCCAAGCTTAGTTGGGCAGGTTAAAGAAGTTAAGGTATTGGCAGACGCAAATATTGATGTGTGGCTGGCTGGTAATATTGATCGCTCTTTACCCGATGAACAGCAACAATTAAGCCCAGAAGTGCGTCAATTAGCAGATGAATTAAAAGCAAAAGGAATTATTGAGAATACATTTAACACCAATATTTTCTTTAGCCCAGATTCACGTAGTTCACCTGCAACATCAGGTTTAGCTGGTGCATTTATGGGGTCATTATTCATGATGTTTATCGTGATATTGATTTCTATTCCAATTGGTGTGGCATCTGCAATTTACTTAGAAGAATTTGCGCCAAAGAACTGGATTACCGATGTTATTGAGGTAAATATTAATAACCTTGCAGCAGTTCCATCTATTGTATTTGGCTTACTTGGCGCGGCAATCTTTATTGGATGGATGCACATGCCGTTATCTGCGCCATTGGTAGGTGGTTTGGTTTTAAGTTTAATGACGTTACCAACTGTCATTATTACAACACGTGCTTCATTAAAGGCAGTACCACCATCTATTCGTCAAGCAGCATTGGGCTTAGGTGCATCTAATTTACAAACAGTATTTCATCATGTATTGCCATTGGCATTGCCGGGTATTTTAACAGGTGCAATTATTGGTGTTGCACAAGCACTTGGTGAAACTGCGCCATTGTTATTGATTGGTATGAGTGCTTTCGTTGCAAGTGTACCAGCAACACCTTTAGATCAATCTACAGCATTACCTGTGCAAATTTTCTTATGGCAAGGTAATGAACTTCGTAACTTCTTTGAAGGACGAACAGCAGCAGCAATTATTGTACTTTTAGCATTAATGATTGGTTTAAACAGTCTTGCTATTTGGTTACGTAAAAAATTTGAAGTTCGTTGGTAATTCAGGGCATGATTATGAATACAGTAACTGCAACAAAAACAAATTCCTTAGAACAGGATAAATCGGTGAACTCAGAACATACACAATTTACATCTGAAAATTTAGATAAAAAGTCATCAACTTCTTTCGTTTCTCAGTTTGATGTGCAATCTTCGGCAAAAAAAGAACCGAAGTCTGCCAATGTAAAACTGAGTACTTCAGATGTGCATGTTTATTATGGTGAATCTGAAGCAATTAAAGGTATTGACCTTAATATTTATGAAAATGAAGTGATTGCATTTATTGGACCATCGGGTTGTGGTAAGTCTACATTCCTACGTACTTTAAACCGTATGAATGACACGATTGATTCATGTCGTGTGACAGGTAAAGTCTTGCTCGATAATCAAGATATTTATGATCCAAACCTAGATGTTGTATTGCTTCGCGCACAAGTAGGTATGGTGTTCCAAAAGCCAAATCCATTTCCAAAGTCTATTTTTGATAACGTTGCTTATGGACCAAAATTACATGGTTTAGCACGTGATAAATACGACTTAGAAGAAATTGTAGAGAATAGCTTACGCAAAGCTGGATTGTGGGATGAAGTGAAAGATCGTTTGAACCAACCAGGTACAGGTTTATCGGGTGGTCAACAGCAACGCTTATGTATTGCACGTACTATTGCTGTTTCTCCTGAAGTGATTTTAATGGATGAACCATGTTCTGCACTCGATCCTATTGCAACTGCTAAAGTTGAAGAGTTAATTACCGAATTATCTCAACAATACACCATTGCAATTGTGACACACTCCATGCAACAAGCTGCACGTGTATCTGATCGTACTGCATATTTCCATTTGGGCGATTTAATTGAAGTTAATGCCACTGAAAAAGTATTTACACAGCCTGATCATCAGCTTACAGAAGCTTATATTACTGGTCGATTTGGCTAATATTGTTTCCACTCACAAAGCGACAAACTAAAAGAGCCAATTTGGCTCTTTTTTTGTTGAATAATTCAATGAGAATTATTTACAAATAGGCATTGATTTTTTGTTACAAAGCCCACATCTTATAAAATATAAATATGTATTAGATGAGCTTTATTATATGTTATTTCACGCAACTAAATTTCCTGCTGAAATTCGAGTGCATCATTTAAATGCTCGAGTAAATGAACAACGCAAAAAAATAGCTCAAACAACAGCTTCTAAATTTGAATTTTTACAGCTTACACAACAACTTGTTAAAGAAGCACGCGTACGTAAAAAAACCAATGAAAAAATTTATGTGCTCGACTTTAAAGGTGATACAGCGGCATCTGCTGTAGAACAATTACGTGAAGAAATTACCTTGGTTTTAGCAACAGCTAAAGCAGGGCGAGATCGTGTGGTTTTACGTTTAGAAAGTCCCGGTGGTATGGTGCATGGTTATGGACTTGCTGCTGCACAACTAGTGCGCTTACGCGATGCGGGTTTTCATTTAACCATTTGTGTCGACAAAGTTGCTGCAAGCGGTGGTTATATGATGGCATGTATTGCATCTGAAATTGTATCTGCACCATTTGCAGTAGTTGGTTCAATTGGTGTGGTTGCTCAAGTGCCAAACTTCAACCGTTTGTTAAAAGAAAACAAGGTCGATTTCGAGCTTTACACAGCAGGTCAATTTAAACGTACAGTGACTATGTTTGGTGAAAATACCGATGAAGGTAAAGCTAAATTTGAAGAAGAATTACAGCAAACGCATAACTTGTTTAAGCATTTTGTTGAAAAGTATCGCCCACAATTGAATATTGAGAAAGTTGCAACAGGTGAGCATTGGTACGGTCAAGATGCCTTAGATTTAAACTTGGTAGATAGCTTAAAAACATCGGATGAATACATTTTAAGTCTTTTATCGAAGCATGATATTTATGTGATTGAAACACGTAAAAAACCAACTTTTGGTGAAAAACTAGGTCTACAAGCAGCTCAAATTGCAGATTCTCTGGTACCTACAGTGATGAATAAAGTAATGGAAAGTTTGACTAAAGCGAGTTCAAATTTGGTTCAAATGCGCGATCCTAAACTTTAAATATTTCGCATATATAAGCTCGCTTTGGCGAGCTTTTTTATATTTGTTTTCCTAAGTTATTAATATTAATAACTTAGGGGATCATTATATAAATCTCATTGATTTAAAATAAAGTATATATTGAAATGAAAAATTAAATTTGAATAATGAGTTCGAGAAATTTGATTGGGATGAGTTATGTGTATTTTAGTAATGTAGTAATAAGTATAGAATAAGAAAAATGATAAAAACACGATTGATGTTCTATAATGTTATTTATATTTTTAGTTGTGATAGGCTTTGTCTTTTTAGTTTTAGGTCCAATTGTTATACCAAGAATTATGAGTTTGAACGGACGTGAGATACAACACGAGGGATTTATTTGGTACAGTTTTGGGCCTGGGCTATTTATAATGATTGTTGCTTTTTATATACAATCGCAACAAATAGTTAAAGTTTCATATGGTTGTGGTGTTGTTCAATACTATAAATTAAATATAAATTCTAAAAACGAATTTGAAAGGATAGTCATTAAATTTGAAAATTCTTCTTATTATCGACACTTAAGGTTTGAAGATCATCTGCTACGTAAAGAATCGGGCGATTATGTGTGTTTCGAGTTTTACGATAAGTTTAAAAATTCCTCTTTGAGAGAATCCGTCGTTTTAAAATGGATTGAACCCACTGAAATGCAAACTATTGCGAGTTTTAATCAGATAAAATAAAGTATATTTCATTGTTAGAGTAGAAAGATGGCTGTTGCTGAAGCATTTGTAGCAATTCAAAATTGTTATTTTAATTATGATTTTGAAGAATTAAATTTGGGTGATGATTTTCCTGAAGAATTGTCTGTGTCACTTCGTGGCATGATGTTCCGTCATGAAATTCAGTATCCTGATGCAATTTATTATATTTACTATAGTGATGTTCTTACAGGTTGTGAATTACAGCGAATGAAGGATGATTGGGCGAAGTATTGTCCCGTGGAATAAGTATTCTCATAAAATTTCCCTCTTTAGTTCTTTCCCAAAGGGAGAGAGAACTTTAGAACTATCCTATTGGATTACCTGTTATTCATCTCCTAAACGGAGAGGGATCAAATAAAAAAGCGAAGCCTGAGCTTCGCTTTTTTATTTATCTAAAATTAGATTTTAGAGATTAGGTCAGCAACTTGTTTTGCTTGTTCTGCTGCATTACCTGTGTAAGTAGCAGGCGTCATTTCAGCTAAACGCGCACGATCTTCAGCAGGAACAGCCGAAAGTTCATTACCATTTACAAAATCAACCATCATATCGCGAGTCATTGCTTGACCACGAGTAAGAGCTTTTAATTTTTCGTATGGTTTTTCAACTGCATAACGACGCATAACAGTTTGAATAGGCTCAGCCAATACTTCTTGAGCATTGTCTAAGTCTTCAAGAATACGGTCAGCATTCAATTCAAGTTTACCAATACCTTTAGAGCAAGCTTCAAAAGCAATTAAGCTTTGTGCAAAACCAACACCCATGTTACGAAGAACAGTTGAGTCGGTTAAGTCACGCTGCCAGCGAGATACAGGAAGTTTTTCGCCTAAGTGACCAAGTACAGCATTTGCAATACCTAAGTTACCTTCAGAGTTTTCAAAATCGATTGGGTTTACTTTATGTGGCATAGTTGAAGAACCAACTTCACCTTCTTTCAAACGTTGTTTGAAGAAACCAAGTGAAATATAACCCCAAACGTCACGGTTAAAGTCGATTAAGATTGTGTTGAAACGACGTAGCGCATCAAAAAGTTCCGCCATGTAGTCATGTGGTTCAATTTGCGTTGTGTACGGGTTAAATGCTAAACCTAAAGATTCAACAAAAGCTTGTGAGTGTGCAGGCCAGTTAATTTCTGGGTAAGCAGAGTAGTGAGCGTTATAGTTACCTACAGCACCGTTAATTTTACCCAATAATTCAACTTGTTTGAATTGTTTGATTTGACGTGCAAGGCGGTAAGCCACGTTCGCCATTTCTTTACCTAATGTTGTTGGGCTAGCAGTTTGACCGTGTGTACGAGACAACATTGGTTGTTCTGCATGAGTTACAGAAAGAGCAACAATTGAGTCGATAATTTGCTGCATAGCGGTAACTAAAACGTCACGACCATTTTTAAGCATTAAAGCATGAGACAAGTTGTTAATGTCTTCAGAAGTACATGCAAAATGAATGAATTCACCAGCATCTTTTAATTCTGCGATATTTGCAATTTGTTCCTTAAGGAAGTATTCAACTGCTTTAACGTCATGGTTTGTTGTACGTTCAATTTCTTTAATACGATTTGCATTGTCTTCAGAGAAGTTTGCAACAATTGCATCAAGTGCAGCATTTGTTTCGTTTGAAAATGCAGGAACTTCTGTAATTTCAGGACGGTTTGCAAGTGCTTGTAACCAGCGAACTTCAACAGTCACACGAGCATGGATTAAACCAAACTCAGAGAGGAAAGGGCGCAAAGCATCACATTTGCTAGCATAGCGTCCATCTAATGGAGAAAGTGCGGTTAAAGCGTTCATAGCGATTCCTTAAACTTTGGAACTAAGCGAAAAAACAAAAACTCAATTTGCATAGGTTAAATTACCTGAAACTGCAAACGAGCCAGATCTTGAATATCTTTAAGTAACTTACGTTTGGTGAAGATCATACTCCATGAACTTCCACCAGATTGACGCCATAAATGCGCCATTTGTAAGCCAGTAAATAATGATGCACGAATACGGTTGGTATGCGAGCTGTCTTTGAAAGCTTCCGCATTGCCTTTCACCATAATACGAGGATTAATTTGTCCTGCTGTATCTACATAGGTTTGGGCTAGGTTTGCGATGATACTAGGATGGAGATAGTTGTTATCGAAAAAAGAAAGTTGTTTTAATATTTTTTGTTGTGATTGTTCAATAATTTCTACAAATTTTGGATTGCTATACACCTTCTTTTCTAAATGTAGAAGAGACATAGCATAGGACATGGGTAGTTTGGTTTGTGAAAATTTTGGAAGTCTAGATTTAGGTGAAGGATTGAAGGGTTGAGTAATACTATTCTCTAATGTTTTCAATCCTAATGAAATATCGGCAAGTTGATTAAAGTAATCTAAAGTTTGGGAACACGGTTTGGCTTGTGGTCGAATATTTAAACTGGCTTTAATTAATTGTTCTAAATAAAAGTTACCGTTTTCGCCTGTGCTCTGTCGTCCTGATAGTGCGGTCATGTGCGTAAGCTGTGCTGATTGAAAAACAGCAGCTAACGCCAAAGCTCTATTTTGACGTGTATTCAGAGTTTGAAGCGATTGAAACGGTAACTCCGTCATGCTCAATATTCCTTTAAATAAAATCAGGTTTTGGGGCATTGGTATGGTGAATTACACCGCCACCTAAACAAACTTCATCTGCGTAGAACACTACACTTTGTCCTGGGGTTACAGCACGCTGTTGTTCATCAAATTCGACACGAACACCATTTGGCATGGTTGAATCTTTGAATAGAACACAGCCTTGGTCGGGTTGGCGATAACGCGTTTTAGCAGTACAGCGGAAACCTGATTCAGGAATTTCTTGTTCACCTGCAACCCAGTCAATTTCCTCACTCCAAAGCATAGTACTTTGCATAAGAGGATGTTCATGACCTTGACCAATCACTAGGCGGTTATTTTCGATGTCTTTGTATAAAACAAACCATGCGCCTTCAGCAGCACCTTTTAAGCCACCTAAGCCAATACCACCACGCTGACCGAGCGTATAGTACATTAAGCCGTGATGTTCACCAACCTCTTTACCATCATCTAGTACAATTTTTCCTGCTTGAGCTGGTAAATATTGTTTTAAGAAGTCATTAAAGCGACGTTCACCAATAAAACAAATACCCGTAGAATCTTTTTTCTTCGCTGTTGCAAGTCCGAGTTCTTCTGCAATACGACGAACTTCAGGTTTTTCAATTTCACCAACGGGGAATAAAGTTTTATTAATTTCACGACCATGCACAGCATGTAAGAAATAAGTCTGATCTTTATTTTGGTCAAAACCACGTAGTAGAGGTGCATATTCTTCACCACGTGAATTTTTTAAAGTTTCACCACGACGGCAGTAATGACCCGTTGCAATAAAGTCTGCGCCTAAATTTACGGCATGATCTAAGAATGCACGAAATTTAATTTCTTTATTGCATAAAATGTCTGGGTTTGGTGTACGACCAGCTGCATATTCAGCTAAGAAGTGCTCAAATACTCGATCCCAATACTCCATAGCAAAGTTTGCTGTATGTAGTTTGATCCCAATTTTGTCGCAAACGGCTTGAGCATCGGCTAGATCTTCCATTGCCGTGCAGTATTCCGTGCCGTCATCTTCCTCCCAGTTTTTCATGAAAAGACCTTCAACTTGGTAACCTTGTTGAAGAAGTAGTGCAGCAGAAACAGAAGAATCTACACCACCAGACATACCGACGATGACACGTTGTTGCATAGGATTAGGCATCCATATTTGTAAATAAGGGAGAGTTTTGATGCTCATAAATGAGCGATAAAGGATATTTTTGACCTGTTAAAGCATCTTCCACGGCTTTAATCACTAATGGACTACGGGCACGTGCAGATTCTTTCAGCTCATCCAATGTCATCCATACAGCGCCAATAATATCTGCATCAAGTTGAGCATCTACATGGTGTTGTATGTCTTTTGCTAAAAAGCAAAAACGATAATATGTACGGTCAGGAAACATTGGAGGCGTGTAAGTATAAATACCAAGCAATGATTCAATTTTTACATCATGCCCAGTTTCTTCCATGGTTTCACGGATTGCTGCTTCAATGAGGGGCTCGCCGCACTCTACATGACCTGCTGGTTGATTAAACACAGTATGAGTCACACCTTCTGTGTGTTCTTCAACAAATAGGAATTTCCCGTTTTTTTCAATAACGGTTGCTACAGTAACGTGAGCAGTCCAAGCGGTCATAGAAAAGCACCATGGGATAAGGATATTGCTATTGTATAAAATTTTGAGTTACGTGGCTATGATGATTGTTGTTTTCCGTCATATTATCTTTGTATTGTGTATGGAATTGTAGATTTAAATAAGATGATGACATATTAGGTAAATGTAGATAATTACATCGAAGTGGGTAATATTTGGGTCATTTTTTTGTTTTTGCAAAGAAATGTAGGTGAATATTTGTGATGTTAATAAAAATAAATAAAAAAATTAGATGAAAAAGATCACTTTATCTAAGAATTCATATAATTTAAGGAAGTAGAGGAAATTCATGATTAATTATTAGAAGTGGAGATTACAGAAATGTCTGACGCAAATACGCCAAACTTAACATTTGCATGTACATCATTAAAAGTTACAGATAAAAAAGGCAATGTATACCATGGCCGTACTTTAGAGTTTTCAGAATCCCCATTGGTTTCAAGTTTTACATATTTTCCAGAAGGACATGTATTTCAACATGTATCGGAAGATAACAAGACTATGGGCTTAGCGTATAAAGCAAAGTATCCAATCATGGCTTTAACAATGCCTCAGAGTGCATCTGAAAAATATGATTGCTTAGAAGGTATGAATCAAGCTGGTTTGTCATTTAGTTTAAATATGTATCATCACAAAGGTCTAAAATCATTAGACCCTACTGAATATGAAAACTCAATTCCTTACGAAGCACTAGGCGAGTGGGGTGTAGCGAATTTTGCAACTGTAGAAGAGTTGAAGGAAGGTTTAAAACAGGTCAATGTTTGGTCTGGAATTATTGAAGTTTTAGGTTTAAATTCGCCATTCCACTTCGTTTTTTATGATAAAAATAATCAATCGGTTGTGATTGAAATTAAAGATAGTGCATTGGCAATTTATGATAATCCAATTGGTGTTATGACAAACGGTCCAGAGTTTCCGTGGCATTTAACGAATTTAAATAATTATACGCAATTGACGAATGTTGATGTGCCTGCTGCTAAAATTGGTGGAATCACACTGATTCAACCCGATAGTGGTATTGCGACACATAACATTCCATCTTCAAATACATCTGTAGGGCGCTTTATTAAGGCCTTTTATTATTCAAGTTTTTACAATCAAGTTGATGATGCACATGAACAGATTGTTGAATTATCACATATTATGAATAATTTTGATCGACCAAAGAACATTAATATAGTGAATACAACGTTACATGGACAAGCCATTGTTGCACGTGAATATACAGTATGGACTGTATTAACTGATTTAACTGGTGGGTTAATGTATGTGCGTGAATATAGTAATTTAAATTATACGAAGTATGATTTTGAACAGTTTAAGAATGTTACAGAAGTATATTCAGTCGCGATTAACTAATATTATTAAAGGCACACTGAATTAAGTGTGCCTTTTTTATTTGATAAAGATATACGATAAATATTTAATTTTTTGAAAAATTTATTTTAAATTAAAAAAATGGTTGTTTACTTCTAATTGAGTTTGATTGTTAAATCGGTTTACAAACTTTGTTTTAAAGGTGAACGAAAAAATGACAAACGACTTAAAAGGTTTACTTATACTGTAATTCCTAGAAATAGCTCAATAATAATGATGTTGAAAACAAAACAAAATTCACTCCCCGTTATTGTGATTGGCTCTGGTATTGCTGGGCTTTCATGTGCAGATAAACTAAAAAAATCTGGAAAAAATGTTCTTGTTTTAGAGGCAAGAAATCGAATAGGCGGTCGCTTATATTCTATAAAGAATGAAGATGAAACGTTCGATTTAGGCGCATCGTGGATTCACGGTATTGAGAACAACCCACTTTGGGAAATAGTGCAAAATAATAAAATTGAAACAGCTATATTTAATTATATAGATTCAGATTTTTTTCATGAAAATGGTCAAGCATTTACTGCGGCAGAAAAACAAGAGTTTGTGCAATATGTAAAACGTATTGAGCAATTACTTTTAAAATCAGAACATGATTCTGCGCTAAATGCTTTGACAAAAATATTAGATAATTTAGAAATAAATAGCCTTAGTTTTTCTCCGAATCAATTTAAAAAATTACTGTATTCGTATTTTGAAAGATTCGCGAATGATCCTTTTGCGACAGAGTTGAATCAACTTTCAACGCATTTTCAGAGATATGAGGGTTACTTTGATGGTGATGAAGTCATTTTCCCGAAAGGCTATACGCAAATTTTAAGTGAATTATCTAAAAACCTTGTCATTAAAAACAATGTAAAAGTTACCCAAATACGTTTAGAAAATAACGCTGTAAAAATTGTTGATGCCAATAATGCAGAATATTTGGCATCTAAAGTTGTGGTGAGTGTACCTTTAGGTGTTTTGAAAAAAGATTCAATTACATTTGTTCCTGAGCTACCAAAGCAACATCAAAACGCTATTTCTAAAATGGGCTTTGGTTCATTTAATAAAGTATTTTTTGAATTGGAAGAATCTCTTAATTTACAAGTTGACTCCAATTCGAATAGTTTTTTTTATTGGGTGAAGGGTGGTTGGTTTAATGTTCTAGATTTATCCAAAATTTATAATAAACCTATTTGTTTAATGTTGTTTGGTGGCAATCAATCTACATTTATTGATGAAGCAACAGATGTGAAAGTTTGGAATTTTATCTGTAGAAATTTAAATACAAGCTTAAATAATTTACCAGATCAACCGAAACGAATATTGATTACTCGTTGGGGTGCAGATGAGTTTAGTTATGGTTCATTTAGCTTTCCTGCTATTGGGCATAATGAGGGTTTGGTTAATACATTAAATGAATCTGTTAATGAGCGAATCTTTTTTACAGGAGAGCACTGTAGTTTAGAGTATGCCGGTACAGTGCATGGTGCATATATAAATGGTTTGGAAACAGCGGGGAAAATCTAGCTAGTTTTAAATCCCATTCGTTTTTTAATATTCAGTATGTTTTCTTTCGAGGTGAGTTGTTCTAGCTTAAGTTTGAGATTCTTTCCAACTTTCTAGTATATATAATCCAATTGTATGAGCAGAATGAATAGCAAGTCGAGCGTGTCTTGGCTTTAAATTGTATAGCTTTAACCCTGCACCATGTGCTGAACTAGCATGAGTTCTTAAGGATGCTATTCCATCTACAACAGAAATAATTCCTGAAATTATTCTTAGAAGATCTTCATCTTCGATAGAATCTCTCTGAATATTTAAAGACTTTCTAACTACATCAAATAAATTTTTTAAATCTTTTTTCTTGGGCATAGCTAAATTATTTTCTGAGATGTAAACCTTACAAATAGATTCTAAGATATTACTTGCTGCTGATACGGCTTCTCTTGGGCTGGTGTCTACATGTGTTAAAGCTCTTAAGAATTCTTGATCTAAGGCAGGTATCTCTAACCCTTTTATGACATTCTCTAAGCTTTTAGTGGGTGTTGTCAGAGAGCCACTAATTATCCCTCCTTTAATATAAAGTAAAGAGTTTTCTGATAAAATTCTTTTTATATTTTTAATTTGTACATCGAAACGTTCTTGATTACTAGGATATAAAATTCCGCCATCTAAATATTTTTCTAATAACTTTCCTAGGATTTTTAGTGGTTCAGGCTCTGATTTATTGACATTCATAAGAACTTGCTGAACTTTTGCTGGCTTACTTACATCAGGAATTTCTGATGTAATTTCAGCATATAGGAATAAATTATCTAAAGTCGCATGACTTTCATTTTCTGGAAGAATTTCGGCGAGAATCGCTACAAGATTTAGAGGTATTTTTGACATAAATGTTTTAAAAATATAAAAAGAAGTAGAAAAGTGGAAGTAATTATCATAAATAATTAATATTTAACATGAAATGTTTAAAACTAAAGATATTATTTATAATTCCCTGAAACTTTCACATAGTTCTGAGCAGAATAAGGCAAAAATGCGAGTTCTTTTTCAGTCAATTTGCGAACTTGCTTAACAGGACTACCCACATATAAATAACCACTTTCCAAACGCTTATTGGGTGGAACAAGCGAACCTGCACCAATCATCACATCATCTTCAACAACAACATCATCTAAAATAATAGTACCAATACCTACAAGAACACGGTTACCAATAGTACAGCCATGCAATTTTACATGATGACCAACAGTTACATCTTCACCAATAATTAACGGTGAGCCTTCAGGCTTATCGGCTTTTTTATGGCTTACATGAAGCATAGAGTGGTCTTGAACATTCGAATTTTTACCAATACGAATATGATTCACATCGCCACGAATTACCGCAAAAGGCCAAACAGAAACATTTTCAGCCAAAACAACATCACCCACCACAACAGACATTGGGTCGATATAACAAGAATCATCAATTTGTGGGGCAGTGTCTAAATAAGGGCGAATGTTTTGGCTCATAAGATTAATCACATTTTTTAGAATAAAGGGAAGTATAAATAAAAAAGCACCTATATCGAAATATAGATGCTTTATCTTAAGTCTAAGATGACGTTATCTGAAAAGATAAATCCTTAGAATAAGTTAGCAAAGAATTGCTTGATATGATCAATCATACGAGAGAAGAAACCTGCTTCTTCAACAGCTTGTAAAGCAACAAGCGGTTTTTCTGCAATAACTTTACCGTCTAAACTCGCAACATATTTACCTACAACTTGACCTTTTTGAAGTGGCGCAGTCAATTTTGGTTGTACTACAAGTTGAGTTTTAATTTCGTTTGCTTTGCCTTTAGGCATAGTTACGTTAAAGTTTTCAGCTAAACCAATTTGAACGTCATTTTCTTTACCGTACCAAATTTTAGATTCAGCCAAAACTTGATTTGCAGACTGAACTTTTACAGTTTCAAAGTTTGCATAACCCCAAGCCAATAACTCACGTGTTTGAGATGCACGCTCATTCATGCTTGGCGCACCAAAAATCACAGAAATTAAGCGCATAGGACCACGCTTAGCAGAAGTTGTTAAGCAATAACCCGCTTCATTGGTGTGACCTGTTTTTAAACCATCTACACTTGGGTCTGTATAAAGCAATGCGTTACGGTTGCCTTGCTTAATACCATTAAACGTAAATTCTTTTTCAGAATAAATTGGGTAGTATTTAGAGCTGTCATGAATAATGTGTTTTGCAAGAGTTGCCATGTCTTTTGCAGTTGAATAATGACCTTCAGCAGGCATACCTGTAGAGTTCATAAACTGCGTATTTGTCATACCAATTTTTTTAGCTTCTTCATTCATCATGTGAACGAAAGTGCCTTCATTACCTGCAATATGTTCAGCCATTGCTTTAGAAGCATCGTTACCCGACTGAATAATAATACCACGCAACATTTCTAAGGCTGTAGCTGTGCCATTCAGCGGAACATACATGCAAGATTCCGTGCTACTACCACGACACCATGCAGATTCGTTCATACGAACTTTTTCATCTTCCGTGAGTTCACCTTTCAATAACTTCTGTTCGATGATGAAACTTGTCATCATTTTTGTCATTGAAGCAGGTGCTAATTTTTCATTTTCGCCTTTAGCAGCTAAGATTTGCCCTGTTTCATAATCCATCAAAACATAAGATTTATTGTTGAGTTCTGGTGGTGTCGTTAAGACAGTCGCTGCATATGAAAAACTAGGTAATAATATCAATGCAGCAAGGGCGCTTTTTCCGGTCATTTTTAGGTGGTTCCAATATTCTGATATAAGCACAACGTTCTTGCATTCTAGGGTAAATGTAAGCTGACTTCTACGGGAAAAATCAGCTAATTTTCAAAACTATTGTAACGAATATAAATTAATTGTTATAAGTTGCGACTTCTTTGCAAATAGCCTTGTTTTTTTCGTCCCCAGCTTTTTTTGCATCAGATTTCGCTTCATCTAAAATGGGTTTAAAACTGGTTTGTTTAGATAATAAATTTAATGCTGCAACTGGATCTTTTTCTGAAGCTAAGTATTCAGTTACTAGGTTCTTATAGCCAGCATCAAATTGTTTTTTATCAGACACTAGGCTAGGGCAAATTTCAGATAAAACATAAATTGCAGCTAGTTCTTGATGAGTGACATCTTGAATTGGTGTTACTTCAATGTTTGCATCTTTTGCATTGGTTACTTGGCTTAACACTAAGCTTAACGCAATTGCGCTCATTGATTTTAAAATTTGAGATTTCATAACGAATATTTACCTAAAATTTTTGTATATATTTTTAACGCTATGATGATTGTCTATTTTTATAAAAATGAAAAGATGCTGAGTGTATAAAAGATGTTGAAAGTGCAAAGATTTTGCAAAAAATATGGATAAATTGTGTAAATAGGTTGCATGATCTTTCATACAACCTAAAAGTTTTACATTTCGATGCTTAAAACTTCTTCACAAGCAAGTTTGTTTTCTTCTTTAGAAGTACTTTTAGCTGCGTCACGAGCCTCTTGAATTAAGCCTTTATACTCAGCATCTTGCTGAAGTTTTTCTAGTGAAATAGATGGCTCTGAATAATCGATTAGATATTCTGCGATCAGACCTTTCATGTTATGTTCAAATTTGGCATTTTTACCAATAAAAGCAGGGCAAACTTCTTGCATTACTTGTGCAGAAGCAACATCTTCTTTAATCATACTGTTTTTTTCAGTTGCGCTTAAATCAGTGGTTGCATGGGTCATAGGTGCTATAAATAGAGTAAGTCCGAATGAATAGCACAATGCTTTAAAAGTTTGCATTTTAATCTCAGTATTTGAGTGGAACTGTAAGCAACAATATATATAATATTTATTACATTTCAATAAATTGAACTTATTGGTCAATAAATTAATAGATAAGAGATTCACGTGAATATTCTAATAGCGAATGATGATGGTGTTTTTGCGCCTGGTATACAGGCTTTAGCTCAGGCATTGAAACCATTGGGTCGAGTGGTTGTAGTTGCACCTGAAAGTGAACGCAGTGGTTTTTCAAGTGCATTGACGTTAGATCGACCATTACGCCCAATTCAAATTTCACAGGATGTCTGGGCTGTAAATGGTACACCTGCAGATTGTGTATATTTATCAATGAATGGTCTATTCGATTTTGAATTTGACTTGGTGGTTAGTGGTATTAATAGTGGTGCTAATTTAGGCGATGATGTTTTGTATTCAGGTACAGTTGGTGCGGCTTTTGAAGGGCGTTTGATGGCACAACCTGCATTAGCTGTTTCATTCTGCGGTGCGAATGTACGCTCTTATAATGAAGCTCAAGATTATGCTGTTGCAGCACAATGGGTTCATGATTTTATTGTTCGTGGTTTACCTGAACTACCACCACGTCATATTTTAAATATTAATATTCCCGATGTGGCTGAATTAAAAGGCTCAAAAGTTACATATCAAGGTCGACGTAGTCAGTCTAAACCTATTACAAGTCATGTCGATCCACGTGGACGTCAAGTATTTTGGATTGGGCTTTCTGGTGAATCGGTAACAGAACAGAAACAAGGGCTCAATAATATAGAGTCTGATTTTTTTGCTGTGGCAAATGGTTATGTCAGCATTACACCTATTCAGATGGATGCGACAAATTATTTAATTTTAACAAAGTTAAATGATGATTTAGCTTGATGGTTTTAAGCCGATTAAAGTCCTAAGAACGTATTGTATTTTTGCAATAAAAGCAAAATGTGAATAAATAATGAGCATGATTGTTATAAGTTTGTGAAAAAGTACTTTCTATAGAATTTTAAAGTACTTTTTTTTGCTACTCTTAGTGTTAATGTGTGGAATTGATTGAAATTAGCGGGGGAAGATGAATGCATTTGGTGTCAAATTGTCGTGGACTGACTATGCCTAAACTATTAAAAACGATTGTAATCTCTACAGCGATGATTACTACAGTTGTATTAAGCGGTTGTGCTTCTAAACCACAAATAAACAATGCTACACGTTATGCAGCAGCGCCAAATTACTATACTGTGCGTACAGGTGATACATTAAGCGGTATTGCAGCGCGTTATGGCTTAAGTTATATCAGTGTTGCAGAGATGAATGATATTGCAGCACCGTATCGTATTTATGTAGGGCAGTCTATTCGCTTGAAAAAAGGGAGTGCACCTCGTACTACAAATACACAGGCTATGACACAAGCGGCACCAATTCAACGTCAAAAAATTGATCTTCCAACAGCAGCAACACAAACGGTAAAACCAATAACACCGGTTAAGACTCCAACAGTAAGTGCAAGTTCTGCATCAAGTTCTTTGCGTTGGGTAAAACCAAGCAATGGCTCAATTATTTCTAAATTTGATTCTGCATCAAATGTAAAAGGGATTCGCTATAGTGGTAATGTAGGTGATCCAATTTATGCGGCAGCAGATGGGCAAGTAGTTTACGCGGCAGATGGTCTTAAGGAGTACGGTAATTTAGTCTTGGTTAAGCATGTAGATGGTTATATTACAGCTTATGCACATAACAATAAAATGTTAGTGAAAAGTGGTCAAAATGTAACTGCTGGTCAAAAAATTGCAGAAATGGGTTCTACAGGTACATCTCGTACAATGTTAGAGTTTCAGGTTCGCCTTGATGGTAAGCCAATCGATCCCGCAAAAATTTTACCAATAAATTAAATTTTATAATGCAAAACATAGATTTCACCGTATAATACAACGAGTTGCTTTTAATATTATGTTGAAGCTTCTCGTAATTTCAGAGGGAAATTTATGTTAGATCAACTTCGTGCAATGGGCGTATTCGCGTGCGTTGTTGAAAAAAGTTCGTTTAGTGGTGCAGCTCGTGAATTAGGAATTACAACGAGCGCAGTCAGTCAACAAATTCGTTCTTTGGAAAATGATATGGAGGTTACACTTCTACATCGTTCTACTCGGAAATTGAGTTTAACTGAAACAGGACAGGCTTTTTTCCACAGTTGTAAAGAAATGTTGGCTGCTGCTGAACGTGGGAAAATTCGGATCAATGAATTACGTGATGATCTTGTGGGTGAATTGCGTTTAGCAACGACTCCAGAACTTGCTGCGAATCATGTAATACCAGCATTGTCACAATGGATATCTGCACATCGAGGTTTGGCTGTTCATATTGAAGCTGATAATCAATATATTGATTTAATTGAAGGTCGTATTGATATTGCACTTCGTTTAAGTTTAAAAACTGAAGATGCTAGTTTGCAGGTTTTTCCTTTAACTCGTGTAGAGCAAGTATTGGTTGCATCTCCAAGTTACTTGAATCAATCAACACCGATTTCTCGTCCAGAAGATTTTCGTAATCATGATTTAATTCCTGTAAATTTACAAAAAAATGCTCAGAATTTTACATTTCAGCACATGAATACAGCTGAAACGATTAATTTGGACATGGATTCACGTTTTACAACGAATAATGTAATGGTTGCGAAGGCACTATGTTTGCAAGGTTATGGTATTGCAAGACTGACATATCTTGATGTGCAAAATGAATTAAGATCTGGTGCTTTGGTTGAAGTATTACCTGAGTGGAAACTTCCAGCATTTACTTTAAATGCTATTACTTCTAAACATGATCAACAACCAATGAAAATTCATCGTTGTTTAGATGCTTTGAAACAGTATTTTGGTCCGCTTTCTACAGGACGTAGTTTTCAAGAAGTATCTTAATTTACGTGTATAGTAAGTTAAGTAAAAAGATAGATTGTAAAAAAGCCGCGAAATGCGGCTTTTTTAGTTAAGGTGTTTTACAAAAACCTATTTATGCTAAATAAGTTTTAACCATTTTTACAATGCGTTCAATAAGTTGATCTGCTTGAGCTTGATCAATATTTAATGCAGGAAGTAAGCGAATTACAGAGCCTGCTGTTACATTAAGAATTAATTTATATTCATCACGTGCAATATCAACCAATTCTGGACAAGCTTTTGGTAATTCAATACCAATCATTAAGCCAAAGCCACGTACAATGACATTTTGATCTGCAAGTTGCTGTTTAAGCTGCTCAACAATATAAGCACCCATGTTGGCAGCATTTTCAACTAAGTTGTCTTTTTGAATAGTATCTATCACTGTATAAACTACACGTGAACCAAGTGGTGTGCCGCTATAAGTAGAACCATGGTTACCCGCAGTTAACACCCCAACGCCACGGCCTTGAGTCATTACAGCACCAATAGGGAAGCCGTTACCTAAGCCTTTTGCAGTGGTAATGACATCTGGAATAATATTGGTATGTTGGTAAGCAAAGTATTTACCTGTACGACCGTTACCTGTTTGAACTTCATCAAGCATCATTAACCAATTATGTTGGTTACAAATTTGACGAATTTCTTCTAAGTAGCTAAAGCCTTGAGGTGCAGTATTTACGCCACCTTCACCTTGAATAGGTTCAACTAGAATTGCCACGATATCAGGATGATTAATGGCTGCTTCTTCAATAGCTTCAATGTCACCAAATGGAACACGAATAAAACCTTCAACAAGTGGACCAAAACCATCTTGAACTTTTTTATTGCCTGTTGCAGAAAGTGTTGCCATTGTACGACCATGGAATGAATGATCGGCTACAATTATTTTAGGGTTTGCTACACCTTGCATGTGACCAAATTTACGCGCAATTTTAATTGCACCTTCATTTGATTCTGCACCACTGTTAGAGAAAAAAACTTCTTCCATACCTGCAACTTCTGCAAGTTTTTGGGCAGCAGCAGTTTGCCAAGGCACTTCAAATAAATTACTTGTGTGAATTAAAGTTGATGCTTGATCAACAATAGCGGCAGTAACAGCAGGATGTGAGTGACCTAAACCACAAACAGCAATACCTGTAAGTGCATCGAAGTATTCGGTACCATCTGCTGTATAAAGATAAGAACCTTGTCCTCGGACAAAGCTGATCTTCTGACGGCCAAATACAGGCATCAAGTGTGATGGTTGATCAGTTTGCACGGGAGCAAAGGTAATGTTATTCATGGCTAACTCTTATCTGTTAGTTGATTGGGAAATTTGGGTATTAATACCAAATAGATCAAAGGTATTAAGATGTTCTATATAAGCAAAATCTGTCTTAAAATTAAAGCCCGATTGTAAATAAAAATGGATTTATTACTTTTGACATACTGTTTTGCGTAGATTTGGGTATAATGCGAAGCAGAATTATTGAGGATTTATCAATGACTGAACAAGCACGCGATACCGAAGCGTTAATTCGTGACCAAATTGCTAAACATGCAGTTCTTCTTTACATGAAAGGCACACCACAATTTCCACAATGTGGTTTCTCTGCACGTGCGGTAGAAGCGCTTAGTCAAATTGGTCGTCCATTTGCGTATGTAAATATTTTGGAAAACCAAGATATTCGTGCTACTTTGCCACAAATTGCAAATTGGCCTACATTCCCACAATTGTGGATCAATGGTGAATTGATTGGCGGTAGCGATATTATGCTAGAAATGTTCCAAACTGGTGAATTGAAAACATTAGTTGAACAATATAGCGCGGCACCTGAAGCTTAATTCAGTTGTTGAAGCAAAAAAAAGCGCCTCTAGGGCGCTTTTTTATTATTTAAATTTTACTTTCATCTGATAGATGTTCTGAAGTTTCAGGTGTGTGTTCAGCATCTTTTAGCTTTTCTTTTTTCTTGTCCTTCTTTTTTTTCTTCTTTTTCTTTGGCTTTTCTTCTTCAAGCTCAGCACCATCTTCTATTGCTTGCCAGTACTCGAGTTGTTCCATAACGGCAGCATAAATAGAGTTTTTGGTATATCGACCTTTTTTATCCAGTGTACCTACAGGGCGAGCCATCAGAATTTCAAGTGCTTGATCGATCGTATCAATCGCATGAATGTGGAATTGACCTTCGGTTACCGCTTCAATTACATCTTTACGGAGCATGAGGTGTTGCATGTTTTGACGAGGAATAATAACGCCTTGTTTACCCGTGAACCCTTGAAGCTTACATGCATCGAAGAAGCCTTCAATTTTCGCATTGACACCGCCAATAGGTTGTACCTGACCTAATTGATTCATGGAACCAGTAATTGCCCAAGATTGATCAATTGGTAATTGGCTAATTGCAGAAATAAGTGCTGAAAGTTCGGCAACTGTTGCGCTATCACCATCTACTTGACCATAACTTTGTTCAAAAGCTAATGCAGCAGAGAAATGTAAAATTTGTTCACGGCCAAAGTGAGCTTTTAAGAAACTTGACATCAATAGCACGCCTTTGGCATGTAAAGAGCCACCCAGTTCTACACTGCGTTCAATATCTAGAATATCGCCACCACCTTGATAAACTGAAGCAGTTAAACGAGAAGGTAAGCCAAATTCTACATCTGCATATTGAATGACAGAGAGGGCATTAATTTGTCCTAAGCGATGTCCGCGTGTTTCTATAAGTTGTGTACCGCGGGATAAATCTTGCCAATACAATTCGCGTAAATAACCTAAACGATATTTACGATGGTCTAAAGCTGTATTGATATGCGCTTCTGTGACCATTTTATCATCTGCTTTTTCTGCATGATGATGTGCTTCGCGAATGAGATCGCCCAAGGTTAAAGCATGAAGTGATAATGAACTTTGATCTTCAGCTTGGCGGCTTGAATCTGTAAGTAATGCGGCTAATGCGCTACGGTCAAAAGGCAGTAATTTATCGGACTGAACATAGTCTGCAATAAGCTGCATATAGGCTTGTTCGTTTAATTCATTACGCTGTAAGGTATCCGTAAAGTCTGCACGAATTTTGAAAATGCTACCAAGTTCAGGCTCAAGTTCTAAGATTTCATAATAAATTTCAGGTTCTGCAAGTAATATCACTTTAATATTTAAAGGAATTGCGGCGGGTTCAATAGAAATGCTTCCTGTTAGGGTAATCATGTGCTCCAAAGAGGAAAGTTTGAGCTGTCCCGATTTAAGTGCACGTTTTAGGCCTTGCCATGCATAAGGTTGTTCTAATAATTGCTCTGCTTCGAGAATGAGAAATCCGCCATTGGCTTTATGCAGTGAACCAGAACGTATTAAGGTGAAATCTGTGGTAATGGTGCCATTTTGAGTAAGTTGTTCTACATGACCCAATAAATTGTAATGCGTTGGGAAATCTTCAAATACGACAGGCATACCAGAATTAGGTTTATGCGTTACTACAATATTGGCTTGATAGCGTGGAGGTACACGACTAAATAGCCCCGCAGTAAAGTCATCTTCTTCTTGTTCCAAAACAATTTCAACATTATGAATAATGTCTTCGGCATAGTGTTTAAGATAGTCGGCTAAACCAGCTACATCTTTAAACTTATTTAACAATGCTTCAATACGAGGAAGAACAACTTGTTTGGCAATATCACGGTTTAACACTTGGACTTTGTCACGAGCATGATCTTCTAAATCACCCAAATGCATACCTAGTCGTTCAAGCTTTTTATCCATATAACGAATGTTTGCAGAAATTTCAGCACGATCTTTGTTGTTGAGTGCATTGATTTCAGTTTGCGTCATTTCTTGCATTTTATTGTCTTTTAAATGCATTGGAACAAAGCAGTGTTCTTCATTGTTCGAGATAAGTTTTAAATCTAATTCTTCGCCTTCTTTAGTAAGCTCAATAAGTGCAAGATGTTGTTCATCTCCCGTTTGTTGACGAATCATTTCAATACGGTTGTGATACGTTTCTGCGGTAAAACGACGTTCAAGCTGTTTGAGTACTGTTTGCCAAGTTTGATGTAGTTGTGCTTGAAACTTGGGTGCTTGTCCTGCGGGCATTTGTAGCGCAATAGGTTGGCGTGGATGTTTAAAGTTATAAACATAGACCCAGTCATTAGGCGTAGGCATAGTTTTCGCATGTTGTTGAAGCAAACGCTTCACCATTGTACGTTTGCCTAAACCGGCTGTACCTACAGCAAATATATTGTATCCAGAATATGGTAGTGCAATGCCAGCTTCTACAGAGGCACGTGCTCGGTCTTGTCCCAAGAAATTATTTAATGGTTTGATACGTTTTGTTGAAGAGGGAATTTTTACAAGATCAGGTGTATGTGTAAGCTGAGACGCTTCAAGCTTAGTTTGAGTAAGCGTAGGAAGGATTTCTGTTTGATCAAATGCTGATATCAGGTTAGTTTGAGTTGTATCTGAGGTTATGTTTGTTGTGTTGGCAGCGACAGCAGTTTTTACTTGATCGAGTTTTTTCGGCACAGTTTTAGGTCCAAAACAAAATTAAACATGAGAAGTTTAAGATATACAGGTTTAAGGGAAAAATTCAAGCAAACATAAAGTTTTTCGTCATAAAAAGATGAATGTTTTCATAAATCATGTTGAATCTATTTGTATTAAGCGTTTGAATAGCAATTATTCATTTTTGCAGAAAATAAATAAGTAATGACAACACAAACTAAGGATTGGAAATCGGCTTTTACTGCATTTTTAGACCGACGTGCATTAATTATGCTGTTCTTGGGTTTCTCTGCGGGTATTCCGATTTTACTCATTTTTTCTAGCTTATCTTTATGGTTAGGTGAAGCAGGAATAGATAAAAGTGCAGTGACATTTTTTAGTTGGGCGGCACTCGGTTATTCGTTCAAATTTGTTTGGGCTCCCTTAGTTGATGAACTTCCTGTACCTATTTTAACGAAGTTATTAGGTCGGCGTAGGGCTTGGTTGCTCATTGCACAATGCTTAATTATTTTAGCTATTTGTATTATGGCATTTTCAGATCCTTCTTTAGGGCAAGGCTATATTTATCAAATGGCGGTAGGTGCAGTATTACTTGGTTTTTCTGCCGCAACGCAAGATATTGTGATCGATGCTTACCGTATTGAGCTTGCTGAAACTAATATGCAAACGGTGTTGGCATCTACCTATAACGCAGGTTATCGAATAGGGATGATAGTTGCTGGTGCTGGAGCATTGTTTCTAGCTGCATCTTTTGGAACGGCAAAAGGGAATTACATTTATAGTGCATGGAAAATCACGTATTTAATTATGGCTGCGGTGATGTTGGTCGGAATCCTGACAACATTATGTATTCGTGAGCCACAAGTAGATCGTATTCGTAAAGAATATAAACGTGGTGATTATTATCGTTTGGTCACGGTATTTTTCATTGCCGTTATTAGTTTTGTACTGAGTTATATCTATTCAGGAAACCTAACCGAAAGCTTAAAAACACAATTAAACATTTCAGATTCATTTTTATTGTTTTGTTTTGAAGCATTACGCTTTTTAGGATCAGGTGCTGTTGCTATATGTATGGGTTCTGTTTTAGTTAAATCAGGTGCTGTGAATAAGCAAATGGCGTATGAAACTTGGGTTCATCCTATCGCAGATTTTTTTAAGCGCTATGGGGTAAAACTTGCTTTAGTTTTATTGTTGCTGATTGGTTTTTACCGAATTTCAGACATTATTGCAGGTGTCATTTCGAATGTCTTTTATCAAGATTTAAACTTTACGAAAGAGCAAATTGCAGAAGCTGTAAAAATTTATGGTGTGATTTTTAGTTTAATTGGCGGTTTTTTAGGGGGCTTGCTAGCACAGCGTATGAACATCATGAAGCTGATGTTTGTAGGTGCTGTACTTGCATCTTCAACCAACCTTATTTTTGTTGGTTTGGTGAAGTCGGGTGAGAAACTTAATGATGTTCAAATTCACGTAGGTACTCAGGCATACGCAGCATCTGTTGATGAAGTTGGCTATTGGCAAGTGAATATTCCAAGTCAGGTTTTAGTGCAAAGTCATCGGTTAGATGTAAAAGCGAGTTATGTAAACTCTAATGAATCTATAACAGCAAACTTACCGTATTTGGTTCAAAAAAATCATCAAACTGTTATGCAACTATTGCCTGTCACAAGTGATAATACAATTTCTGCAAAAGAAAAAAATGGTAGTTTAGTTGTTCGAGGACAGTACTTTGGTGCGCCGTTAAATGATCAACAAAAAATTGTAGTGACGTTGGATGGTGAAAAACTTGATGCCAAATTAGACAAAGATGGTATGTTTAGTACGGCAATTGATGCCAAAAAATTGTTGAACTCACCATCTAAAAATATCACGGCTACACTTGTAGAAAATGACAAAACTGGCTTAGCAGTACAGCATAAATATAGCGTAGATACATCTGAACAAAAACATACTTTAAATGTAGATTTAAAACCGATCCCTGCAATTGATACAAATTCAAATGAAAGCGTAAAAGTGTCAGGAAAAGTGATTAAGCCATATAGTAGCGGTTGGCTCTATTTTGCAATTATTGTCGATAATCTAGCTTCAGGTCTGGCAGGAGCAGCATTTATTGCTTTCTTATCAAGTTTAACGAGCGTGTCATTTACAGCAGTTCAATATGCAATTTTCAGCTCATTAATGACGTTAACCCCTAAGATTTTAGGTGGTTATTCAGGTACTATAGTGACTAATATTGGTTATCCAAATTTCTTCTTAATGACTACATTAATTGGTGTTCCAATTTTGGTTTTAGTTGTTTGGGTTGGAATTTTACTCAGAAACCATCAAAAACTTACTGCAAATGAAGGTGAATAGTATGCGAATGTTACATACCATGTTACGTGTAGGCAATTTAGAACAATCTTTAGCGTTCTATACTGAAGTACTGGGTATGACATTGCTTCGTAAACGTGATTATGAAGAAGGTCGTTTCACATTAGCTTTTGTAGGCTATGGTGATGAAGCAAATAATACAGTACTAGAGCTTACTCATAACTGGGATACAGAAAGTTATGAATTAGGTAATGCTTATGGGCATATCGCAATTGCAGTAGATAATGCCTATAAAGCGTGTGAAGAAATTAAAGCACGTGGTGGTAATGTTGTACGTGAAGCAGGTCCTATGAAGGGCGGTGTAACGGTTATTGCTTTTGTTGAAGATCCAGATGGCTATAAAATTGAGTTGATTCAACAAGACTCAAATGCACGTAATAACTAATAGACCTTATATAGGGTAAATAGTTTAAGAAAATAGTGAATATTTTAATAGATATAGACACTTTTTTCTAAAAGCTCAGTAAGATAGTTTATCGAAAGGTAAATTCTCATACTGAGCTTTTTAATGTCGGTTGATAAATACAAGGAAGAAGTAATGTTGAAGTTGTTGGCTTTAGATCGTTTTACGATTTTATTGGTTGTAATGGTTATATTGGCATCAGTAGTGCCTGTATCGGGTCAGGCTGCATATTACTTTGGTATTTTAACAACAGTTGCCATTGCGATTTTATTTTTTTTACATGGTGCTAAATTATCACGTGAAGCAGTAGTGCAAGGGATTATGCATTGGAAACTTCATACGCTTGTCTTTGCGCTTACTTTTGCTGTATTTCCAATACTGGGGCTAATGGCAAAACCTATACTTGAACCATTATTAGGTAGAGAGTTGTATTGGGGCTTTTTGTTTATGTGCTTTTTGCCCTCTACAGTTCAGTCTTCAATTGCATTTACTTCTGTAGCTAAAGGTAATGTTGCAAGCGCCGTATGTAGTGCATCTTTTTCTAATATTATTGGGATGTTTATTACACCTGTATTGGTGAGTGTATTTATATTGGGTCAGGTCAAGCATGATTTTGATCCAACAGCATCTATTATCCAAATTACGTTGTTACTTTTGATCCCGTTTATTTTGGGGCAAATTTTAAGACCTTGGGTATTTCCCAAAATGCAAAAAGTACCCAGTATTGTCAAAGCATTTGATCAGGGTTCAATTTTGATGGTGGTGTATGGTGCATTTAGTGGAGCAGTAGTTGCTGGTCTATGGAAGGCTGTTAGTTTTAATACTTTGGTTTTATTAATTTTGGCATGCTCAGTGTTGCTAACAGTTGTAATGCTTTTAGCCTTATATATTCCGAAATTATTAGGTTTTAATAAAGCAGATCAAATTGCAATATTCTTTTGTGGCTCTAAGAAAACCTTGGCAAGTGGTGTACCAATGGCACAAATTTTGTTTATTGGTCAGCCATTAGGAATGATTGTTTTACCTATTATGATTTTCCATCAAATGCAACTTATGGTTTGCGGTGTCATTGCAAACTACTGGTCTAATAAAGCTGAAGCAAAAGAGAAAGAATAGTTCGCTTTATGTAAAATATAAAGTATAATGTTGCCCACTTGTTGTGCTTAGCTCTGACGGTATCCGTCTCGGTGGGCCAAAAGAATGGTCTGTTGTGGTGTTGATCTGCTGAAATAATTTAATTCTTTCACCTTTTCCTCATTTTTGATGAGAGTGATCAATTGCGATGACAGCAAAACCTTCTTTAATCTTAGGAGAATCGACGATGCGCGCCGATATTCACCCAAAATATGAAAAATTAGTTGCTACTTGTTCATGTGGTAACGTAATTGAAACTCGTTCTGCGATTGGTAAAGAAACTGTTTACCTAGACGTATGTTCAGCTTGTCACCCATTCTATACTGGTAAACAGAAGAATGTTGACACTGGCGGTCGTATCGACAAGTTCAAACAACGTTTCTCTGGTATGTCACGTTCTATCAAACGTGGTTAATACTGAAGCGAAAAAAACGGGCTTTAAGCCCGTTTTTTTGTGTCTAAAAGAAAGAATAAAAATAAGATTTAACTATTCATATTGGATTGAAAATAAAAAATCAGCAATATTTAAAACCTTTGTATTTTATATTTCAAAAATGACAAAGGTTTAAATAAAGAAGCATGTACAAAAACTTTACGAGTCTTGTACATCAACAAGTTGGTCTAATTTTTTCTGGAAATAATCACCTTGAATAAAACGAGCTTCAACATTCCAGGCATTTGCAAATAAGTTCATATCGTTTAATTCACGTAATAGCATTTGTGCTGGACGAATTTCTTGGAAAGTTAATAGCTTTTCATTGAATTCTTGCATGGTTGTTTCATTGGCTAGCATGTGTGTTAAATCTGAATGTAATGATAAACACTCAACATCAAGTTGTTTTAGAAGCGTTTCACTATACATTGAGCGACCAAAATTACGGATTGCAATTTGTGCGCCGTGCGAGCGTAATAGGGCATACTTTTTCTTCACTTCATCAATATATTGATGTACATCTTCTTCCGCAAATTGAAGAATAAGAGGGTGTTCAACTGGGCTACCAACAATAGTAATTAGTTTTGATACAAACTCTGGGAATGCGTTGTCTTGAAGTAAAATATGTTTGTTTAAGTTGATAATGAGTTTAGCACTCGGATATTGAGTAATAAAATTATGTAGCTGTTTACACGCTTCTACTAAAATCCAACGGTCAAGTTTAATAGATAATTCAGGGTCTTCTGAAAGCTCTAAAATATCATTACAGTTTTTCCAAGTTGTTCCATCAATAAAACTACTTGTAACCTCGTAGGTATAAAGACTTGTATCTTCTTTGTCATATAGTTGTTGATATTTAAGATGAATTTCACCTTTGTTTAGGCATTCTGTAAGTCGACCAAGCGTACTGTCAAGTTGCGGGGCAATGAATACGGATTCATTTGGTTGAGTAATTGCAGGAGTTGGGGTAAGTGCAATGACAGGACTTTCTACTTTGGTTGTAGGAATTTCAATATTTGGTGCGAAGTCTGTGTCTAAAGCAAAATCTACGGTTGATTGTTTGCATGGTACTGGAAGCTCAGTATTAAATGCTTGAGCAATGTGATGATCAAAAGCTTGTTCATCTTTAATACTATTTTCTAATATGCTAAAGCCCATACGTAAGTTTAATGGATAAGATGAACCATTAACTTCAATAAGTTGAGGCTTTGAGAGTGAGCTCAAAGCAGATAGTTTTGAGTCTAAAACAGCTTGTGAATCTGCTTGAAATAGACCGATATAGACAAGGGTATCGACTTTGAATAAAGGAACTTGGGTTTGTTCTTTTAAAAAATTACGAATATTTTGGAAATAGGCTTTAGATGTAAACCAATCTAACTGAAAAATTTGTTCTGGGCATGAAGCCAAAGAAAAAATGACTAGGGCATTTGCAGTAGCTGGCTGCTTTTGCAATACACGATTGATTTGTTGGAAAATATGTGTATTTTGTGGCTGTGTTTCAATAGTTGTTGCAAGTGAAGAAGATGTTGTTTCAATATCGATTGTAATTTGAATAGCATCTTCTTCTGTTGCTTTTAGAAACTCTACATTGAGAGGGTTTTTACTTGATATATTGCTATTTAAAGATTCTAGGCTAAATGAACCTGCTTCTAGTTGACCTTGAGTTGCTTTTTTTATACGCGTTTTTAATTCCGCAACATTTTTAGGCTGAAGTAAATCAAGTAAAGGTAAACCAATAATTTCATCTTCAGATTTAAAGCCAAATAAGTCTAAATACTCAGGATTCGCTTGAATGTGAATACCTTCTTGTACAAGAGCAAGTGCTTTATTGCTGTCTTCAACTAAAGATTGTGCTTGAGTTTGAGCTGTTTCTAACTCTTCCATTAAGTTTTCTTGATGTTGTTGCAAGCGACTAAATGCAAGCGTGCGAATTACACCATAATAAAAACGCTCAGGATGATCGATATTAAGAACATCGTATAAACCTTTATGGATATAACTCGTGTATTGTTCATATTCGTAATCATCGGGGTTAAGTAATAAAAGAGGTAATCCCGGTTGTGATGATGAACGAATTAATGCAATGGCTTGATCTACTTTTAAGTCATAAGCACGACCAAAAATAACAACATCCCATTTTAAATTTAATTGTTTTTCGAAGCTTTTAACATCATCTAAAAGCGTGGCAACAACATTAAAGTTATTTTCTTTCAGTTGATTACAAATTTGATTAAATCTAATTTGATTATCATCGATAATGAGTAAGCGTGCTTCCGAACGTTTATGTTTTTTAGAAAATAATGGATTTCTCACTTTAATGTTTCCCATAAATCATGATGTTTTACTTCATTCAATTGTTGCTGGATAAATGTATCCAAAATTGGCTTGTGCTGTTCATTAAGCAACTCAAAGTCAAAACGCATGAAACTTTGAGTAATTAATAACGGCTTAATTAAAAATACTTTTAACTCATCTGAGCCTAAACGAAGTTGAATAGATTGCTTGTCTTTTAATAATCCAATTCCTGGCAAAATGAGAGTAGTGGATGTTTCATCTAATTGTGTGTTTTGCATAATAAGAGCAGGGTGGTAATGTCCTGTATTCCGATCGACTTGTAAGAAACATGCACATGGTGCAATGTCTTGAGCAAGGATTTCTAAGCCAAGTTCTAAACTTTGTTCGGAAGATTGTTTAATCCAACGAATAACGCCACCACGCCATGGGCTACGTGAGTTTTCTTGGACTAGAATGAATTCACCAGTTTTTAAATTTTTGGGTGTTTCTCCAGACCATTTAATACGATAACCATTGACACTAATATCAAGAACATCGACTTGAAAGATTTTTTTTGCTTCTCGATCTGTTGTTTTAACTGTTTTGTCATTTAGTGAAATTGAATGATCATTTGGGTCTTCAAATACACTTGCACCTTTAATTTGGTAATTAGGGCCTAGTGCCAATGTTTCATTGAAATTTTTGGCTTTAGATAGGTAAAAATGAGCAGCACTTAAGCCAAAACATATTTTAATACGTGCATTATATTCATACCGTTCATGACGTCTTTCTGCTGTATTTGTTAAAATATTATGCAGATGAAAATGTAGAGCAGGTGTTAAAAATAGCTTCTCATTAGAAGACATTTTTTCATTTTTTCGCCCCTGATTTTCATTCAAATATTCAAGTAATGCTTGGGTTGAAATATAGATATTTACACTGCAATCTGAGTTTTGTAGGGTATTGAAAATAGGAGCATGATCTTTAGTTGAATCGACAATATAGCGAGATAGCGTAGATTCTTTAGGTAAAATTTGAATGAACTTTACCCATTCATAGCTACATAAAAACAAGCCCTGAATTTCAGCTGGACGAATTTGATGGGTATTAAAAATATTAAGCACAATTAATTGAGCATAAGCTTGATTAATATTTTTAATTTGATGTTTTGTACCTAATATTTGGTTAATGTTGGTCAAATTGTAATTGTGCTTCATTGCTGTTGCTAAAAGCGTATGCGTGATAAGCCATTGACCAGGGAGGGCTGTGTTGTACAGCATTTGTTGTTGGTAAAATAATAGAGCAAGTTGTTGCAATGCGTAATAGGTTGCAACAATTCGAGCAGTCTGTAAGTTCTTTTTCAGTTTAAAAGAAAATAAAGAAAAATTTTGACTTTCTAATTGATGATTACTGCGCTGAGCAATATCTATATAAACTTTAGATAAATGAATTCTTAAAGATAAAGCCAATTCAATAATTTGTTTATTACGGCTATCTGAAATAAGAGATTGATTAAAGAAATGTTTCTCTAGACTGTTTAAAATATTATCGATAAGAGGGTGAATCGCTTGAGTTAAATCAAAGCGAAGTGTTTCACTACAGTTAAGTTTAGATATTTCTACAAGTGCATTAAATAAAGCACGTGCCGAATCTCCCAAATGATGAATTTCTAATTGTCCCGACCATTGTTGAATGCTTTTTACAGAATTTTGGCAAAAACTAAGTTGATCCAATGTTAATTCGTAGGTCGTTTGAAAGATATCGTTCGACTTTATATCCATAGTTCTTATCTAACTCAAAAAGTTGCAGTTCCAAATAGTGGAGTTTTATTCTTTTCTCCAGCAATTTCTCTAACAAGTTTAGGTACCAAATAGCCAGGCAATGTTGCAAGTAAGTCTGTATAAATGTGATTAATGACATCGGGGGCTAAATCGAAATGATGTGCGCCTTTCACTTTATCTAATACATGTAAATAGTACGGCATTACCCCAATATCAAATAATTTATAACTTAAGTTTGCTAAAATGTCAGCTGAATCATTTACCCCTTTTAACAAAACAGCTTGATTTAAAAGCGTAATTTTATTCTCTACAAGTCCACTTAATTTTGAACATGTATAGTCATCTAATTCTAGAGCATGATTTGAGTGTATCACTAGAATTATGTGTAGCCTACTGTTTTTTAAGATAGAAATAAGTTCATTATCAATTCTACTTGGAATAACAACGGGAACACGTGAGTGAATTCTCAAGTACTTTAATTGATCAATTGATTCTAGTCGATCAATCCATAATTGCAATTTTCGATTTGAAATTGTGAGCGGATCACCACCACTTAAAATAACTTCATTAATGTCAGGTTTCGATTCAATATAGTTTTTTATATTTATCCAGTCATCATTTTTAGGTAAATTTTCTTGATATGGAAAATGACGTCTAAAGCAATATCGGCAATGAACCGCACAAGCACCAGTAAGTGTAAGTAAAAACCGTGATTTATATTTATGTAAAACACCTGGTTGTTGATTGGCATCTTCTTCACCTAATGGATCAGTTACAAAACCACCATGATCCTCAAGTTCTAAGTGATGAGGTAATATTTGTAGTAATAAAGGATCAAGGGGATTTCCTTTCTCTATTTTTTCAGCAAAAGCACGAGGCACACGTAGTTTGAATTCTTCAGATGCCAAAAGCGCACCAGACAATAATTGTTCAGTTGATAATTCGAGTTGATCTAACAGCTCTTGAGGATGAGTAATAAGATCACTCATTTGAGATTGCCAATTTTGCTCTTGATACAAATAATTTGTCATGTTGATGCTTAAAAATATTAATTAATTTTAAATACAAACGAATGGGCTGATTCAAAATTCAAGTGGAGTGAGAGATAAAATTATCTGAAATTGATATTCAATTTTGATGAATTTTACATCTTTATGAGAGTGCTATAAACCAGAGAAATTAATGTATGTGTATAAGTTAATCAGCTTAAGTTCGTTATTCAGGAATTTTTCATTGCGACAAAGTGTATTGGTCATTTAGAATACGTCATATTACATTAATGTGCGCGTGGCATAAATGTGCGAATTAGCTTGCTAAATGATTTGTACAGCCCGTGGCACTAAAGATTAAAGTTAGTAAGTTTGGAGTGCCAGTCATGGCCTATTATTCTACGAATGATTTCAAGTCAGGCCTTAAGGTCATGCTTGATGGTAACCCATGTTCAATCATGGAAAATGAATATGTTAAGCCTGGTAAAGGTCAAGCATTTAACCGTGTTAAATTGCGTAACCTTCGCAGTGGTAAAGTTTTAGAAAAAACTTTCAAATCTGGTGAAAGCTTAGAAGCTGCAGACATCGTAGAAGTAGAAATGGAATACTTGTACAACGATGGTGAAATGTGGAACTTCATGGATCCTGTAACTTTTGAACAGATTGCTGCTGATAAAACAGCGATGAGCGATGCTGCGAAATGGTTAAAAGACGATTCTAACGAAAAATGCACAATCATGTTGTTCAATGGCGTTCCTTTGAACGTTACAGCACCTAACTTTGTTGTATTAAAAATTGTTGAAACAGATCCAGGCGTTCGTGGCGATACTTCAGGCGGTGGCGGTAAGCCAGCTAAGCTTGAAACAGGCGCTGTTGTACGTGTTCCATTATTTGTACAGCAAGAAGAAAGCGTTCGTGTAGACACTCGTACGGGTGATTATTTAGAGCGTGCATAATGGTCTACAATTAGACTATTATCGAAAGGGATGATGAAAATCATCCCTTTTTTTATGCCAAAGTCTTAGATTAAAAGAAGGATATGAGGAGTAAAATTGTTTAGGAAGAAACAGCGGTACTCCAACAAGAATAAATAAGCTGATTAAGTACATACATTTATGAGGGATTTACATGGAATCTGTACAACCTAAGTTGACAACAACTTCGAAAATAATATGGCTGCTTGTTGCCATATTAGGCGCAGTATCATTTGGAATATTGGCGGTAAGTCGTGGTGAGCATGTAAATGCGGTTTGGCTTATTCTGGCAGCTATTTGTGTTTATAGCATTGCATACCGTTTTTATAGTTTATTTATTGCAAATAAAGTTTTTGAACTTAATGAACGTCGTTTAACGCCAGCTCATCGTTTAGCAGATGGCTTAGATTATGTTCCAACAAATAAAAGCGTATTGTTTGGACATCACTTTGCTGCAATTGCAGGTGCTGGTCCGCTTGTAGGTCCAATCCTTGCAGCACAAATGGGTTATTTACCAGGCACCATTTGGCTTTTAGTGGGTGTTGTTCTTGCAGGTGCTGTACAAGATTTCTTAGTTCTTTTCATTTCTACACGTAGAGATGGGCGTTCTTTAGGTGAAATGGCGAAGCAAGAGCTTGGTTCATTTGCTGGTGTAATTGTAATGCTCGGCGCGCTTGGTGTGATGATCATCATTCTTGCTGTATTGGCATTGGTTGTTGTTAAAGCATTAACAAATAGCCCTTGGGGTGTATTCAGTATTGCAGCAACTATTCCAATTGCATTGTTCATGGGTATTTACATGCGATTTATCCGTCCAGGGAAAATTGCAGAAGTGTCAATTATTGGTTTTGTACTAATGATGGCAGGTATTATCTATGGTGAAAATATTGCTCAACATCCATATTGGGGTCCATTATTCACATTAACTGGTACTGAATTAACTTGGTGCTTAATCGGATATGGTTTTGTTGCATCAGTTTTACCAGTTTGGTTGCTTTTAGCACCACGTGATTATCTATCTACATTCCTAAAAATTGGTGTAATTGCAGGTTTGGCTATCGGTATTCTTTTTGCAATGCCAGAAATGAAAATGCCAGCAATCACTCAATTTGTTGATGGTACAGGTCCTGTGTTTGCAGGTTCAATGTTCCCATTCTTATTTATTACTATTGCTTGTGGTGCTATTTCAGGTTTCCACGCACTTGTTTCATCGGGCACAACGCCAAAACTTGTCAACAAAGAAACTGATATTCGTATGATCGGTTATGGCGGTATGTTGATGGAGTCTTTTGTTGCAATCATGGCAATGGTTTGTGCAACAATTTTAGATCCAGGCGTATACTTTGCAATTAACTCTCCAGCAGCAGTTATTGGTACATCTGTAGAGTCAGCAGCTGAAGCTGTTCGTAATTTAGGTTTTGTCGTAACTCCTGAAGCTCTAACATTACTTGCACAAGAAGTGGGTGAGAACTCAATTTTATCGCGTACAGGTGGTGCACCAACATTTGCTATTGGTATGGCTCACATCATTACTGATATTTTTAACAGTCGTGAAATGATGGCATTCTGGTATCACTTTGCAATTTTATTCGAAGCATTATTTATTTTAACAGCAGTTGATGCGGGCACACGTGCTTGTCGTTTTATGGTTCAAGATACCGTTGGTATTGTTGTTCCTGCGGTTAAAAACTCTAAGAATTTTGTGGGTAACCTTATTGGTACAGCGGTAGCCGTATCAGGTTGGGGTTTCTTTGTGTATCAAGGCGTAGTAGACCCATTAGGCGGTATTAATAGCTTATGGCCGTTATTTGGTATTGGTAACCAAATTCTTGCTGCAATGGCACTTATTTTGGGTACAGTTATTCTGTTTAAAATGAAGAAAGAAAAGTATGTTTGGGTGACAATTGTTCCAACAATTTTCTTATTCATCACATCAATGACAGCGGGTTGGCAAAAGATTTTCCACGAAAATCCAAAAATTGGTTTCTTGGCACAAGCGAACCGTTTTTCAGATGCAATTGCGCGTGGTGAAATTTTAAAACCTGCTAAAACAATTGGGGAAATGCAAACAATTGTATTATCAAATCAAATTAATGCAGCGTTATGTGCATTCTTTATGATTGTTGCATTTGTCATGTTGTTTGCTGCTATTAAGGTGATTCGTCGTGCTTTAGCTTCACCAACACCAACAGTAAATGAAGCGGAAGCAATTTACGTTGATCCTGCTGAAATTGAGCCATCAAAATCTGCACATTAATGAGGATTTCGTATGAACCTTAAATTTGCTAAAAGTGGTAAAACGGTGATTTATAAAATCATTAAGATGACCATTATGTCGCAAAAAGAGCTGATTCTTAATCCTAAGAATTGGTCTAGAATTGCGACACTTTGGCAGCGTTTACAACAAAGCTTTCGCTTAATGGTTGGTGTGCCTGATTACCAAAATTATTTGGAACATATGGCAAAACATCATCCTGATTTAGAAGCAATGGATGCAAAAACATTTTATCGTTACTGTGTGGATGCTCGTTATCCAACCGCAGGTGGTGACATGAAAAAATGTCCTTGTTGATATTTTGGTGAATAAAAAAGCGCTCATAAGAGCGCTTTTTTATTTGATTTTGAATGTAATATTTGAATAATGATGATAGAGGAAAACATATAAGTACATAAAATGAGTGAATTTGTAGAATTAATAAAAGTGATCATTGCCAATCCATCATCTAGTATTGTTGTTTTTGCGATTTGTGGGTTCTTAATTTTTAAAGTTAAAGATTTATTGCAAATATTTTTTGATGTAAAAGATTTAAATAAAAAGAGATTGATGCAGAAATTTGAGGAAACATACACATTTCACGAGAAAAACTTTCTCAGTTCTGAGTTAAAAATAAATTATGAGCGCTTATGTGAAGAGGCTCAGATAAAAGCCCTAATTGGTTGTCCATATTGTTCAAAGGAAATGGCGCAATATATTTTAAGCCGGAAACATATCACAAGAGCAATTCGAATTTATCATCGAATTAAAGATGAAATTAAAATAGAAAATGGAGTGATTGTGCCTAATTTGGTTATGCCTAATTGGCGTATAAAGTTGAATACTTATGCTGGTGATGTTTTTTATTTTGTCCTTATTTTTATAGGGGTGATACCGATGATATTAGCTGCGCTAGGAATCTTTTTTAAAGTTCAAAATGCTTTCGATACTCAATATTATATGAATGCTATCTTTATTTTTATAGCATTATCAATTCCCGCCTTTTTTGTTTTAATCCAATCTTTAAAGCCTGAGTTCACTAAAATATTTTGTGAGTTAGAAGCACAACTTACAGATGAAACTGAAGATAAGTCTGAAACGATAGAAATAGAGGGAAAAGTCGCATAACTATCTTAAATTTAATGATACAAAGAGCTTTGAATTCTTTAGAAAAAATCGAAAACCGTGTATGTTAATCATTCATTAGCTTTTATTTTGGGGAAAATGGGTGATTTGGGGAATGAATAAATTTAAGCAAAACGATATATCAGAACTTAGTGCTGACATTGTCATTACACAGTATGCAGATAAAATTGATTTATTCTTAGAACAACTCAACACCATTATTTTAGATAAAAATCAACAAACAAAGCTTTCACTCTGCTGTTTGTTGGCAGGAGGTCATGTTCTTTTTGAAGACTTACCTGGGCTAGGTAAAACTACACTTTCAAGTGCTTTGGCAAAACTTGCGGGAATGGAGTTTCAGCGTATTCAATTTACCAATGACATGCTTGCAAGTGATGTTATTGGTGTGAATATGTTTAATCAAAAAGAACATCAGTTTGAGTTTAAACAAGGCCCAATTTTCACTCAAATTTTACTAGCAGATGAAATCAATCGTTGTAGCCCTAAAACACAAAGTGCATTATTGGAAGCAATGGAAGAAAGCAATGTCACAATTGATGGGGTACGTTATGAGTTACCTCGACCATTTTGGGTTATGGCGACACAAAATCCATTATTCCAAAGTGGTACGTATGCTTTACCTGAATCTCAACTTGACCGATTTTTAATGCGTTTATCAATGGGCTATCCATCAAGACAAGCTGAAAAGCAACTGCTTCAACAAAACTCACGACAAAGTTTAATTTCAACATTAAAGGAAGTATTTAGTGAAAATGAAATTTTAAATATCCAGAACAGTGTGAAAGAAGTACATGTCGCTGAATCAGCCTTGGACTATATGCTTGACTTGGTAGAAGAAACTCGTAAGGGAAGACATGGCTTATCTACTCGAGGCGTAATTGCTTTAAAACGAGCTGCACAAGCTTATGCATTTATCGAAAAAAGAACATACGTTACAGCAGAAGATATTCAAGCAATTTTTGTTGCTGTAACAGCACATCGTATTGGTTTATCAGAGGCAGAAACCTTAAGTATTATGCATAAGGTTGCAGTGAGTTAAGCGCAATGCTGAATAGTTTTTGGCAGAATTGGGAAAATAAACGATTTCGTTTTGATAACTCAAAAAAGCTCTCGCAAAAAGATATTTTGGTCTTTATGTACCAACATGGATATCTATATTTGGTGCTAATTTTTATCACATTTGTTGCAGGTATTAATTATGCAAACAACTTGATTTTGGGTTTTTGTTTTTTAATTAGTGCTGTGCTCTGTATTAGTTTTTATCTGACATTTAAGCAATTACATGGGCTAGAAGTTGAAATCGCGACCAGTGAAATTGGACAGGTAGGACAAAATGTAGAGGTCACGATATATCTGCATCAACAGGAAAAGCATCATCGTTATTTGTGGATTGAAAGCGATGGATATGAAAAAAAGATATTGCTAAATCAATTAAAAGATAAAGTAATTTTGAGCTTGTATACGGATGCTCGAGGGGAATTCTACTTACCTAAAATTAAAATAATGTCGGTGTATCCTTTTGGGTTGGTTCGGGCTTGGACATATTTATATCCAGAAAATTTTATTTGGATTGCACCAAAACCTGAACATTACCAGAGTGAAAGTAAACAATTGCAGCGTTCATTAGAGTTGGATGTAGATGAGTTTCGAGAGCTTCGTGATTTTCAAAAAGGAGATTCTTTGCATGCAGTGTCATGGAAACAAGCTGCACGAGGTCAGGGACTTTATATTAAAGTATTTGAACAGCATGAAGATCAGCACAGCATGAATATTGTGTATGAAAATATGCCTGCAAATTCACATGAAAATAAGCTGAGTTTAATGATGGGGCTAATTGAACAATGTGAGCAAGCAAATTGTGCATATAGTATGTCATTACCTAGAGCTCAACTTGAAAAAGGATCTGGAGAACAACATCTTTTGAATGCAAAACTATTATTAGCACAGGCTTAAAACAATGCATGAATCTATTCGTAATTCGATTGTTTTGACACTGAGTTTAATCTTAGTGACGCAAGCTATTTTTTTACCTGTAGCCATAAGTATTCTATTTTTTATTGTTATTCTTATATTTTATTTTAATGCGAGAAAGAATAAACGTACATCTAAAGTCATTACATTTTTATTTGTTTTAAGTGCATTGCTCAGTATTTTTTTATCATTTAAAACGTTTTTAGGCGTTGAAGCTGGTGTTGCTGTACTGTCTACATTCCTCTTTGCTAAATCGTTAGAAACAAAAGCGAAACGCGACATTATTGTTTTATTTAATTTTGCATTATTTGTGAGCGCAAGCTGTTTTCTTTACAGCCAAGCTGCATGGATGGCAGCGCTAGTTTTCATGTGCTTTTTAAGTTGTTTAACAGGATTGTATCGTTTACAAAGTATCGATTTTTTACCTACACATGAACATAAAGCATATTTATTACAGGATGTTAAACATGTAGGTAAATTGGTTGTATTTGCTATACCATTTTTTGTATTACTTTTCTTGTTTTTCCCGCGTTTACCACCGCTTTGGCATATACCAATACCTGATGATTCAGGTGTAACAGGATTAAGCGATACTATGTCACCAGGTGATATTGCTAAGTTATCGCAATCATCTGAGTTGGCTTTTCGTATTGTGGGGGATATAACGCGGTTGCCTGAACGCTCAGAATTGTATTGGCGAGCATTAGTTTTAGACCAATATGATGGGAGGACATGGACAAGTAATTTTATTAATCAGCAACCTATTCAAAATGAGAAATATCAACAAATAAAAGGGCAGTTGGATTATCAATATTTACCTGCTGATGCACGGGGAAAATGGATAACAGTACTTGAAAAATCTATTCCTCAGCAAAACAATTATGTTTTAAGAGCGGATTGGAGTGTTATCTCAAATAGACCTAATGCACGAATTATTCCAATCTCTATGCAATGGATAGGAGATGGTACTGTTGATGGTATTGATCAAAATATTCCAGAATGGGTGAAATCGACGAATTTAAAAGTTCCTGTAACCGATATAAAAGCACAACAATTTGCTCAAGATTTATATGTGAAAAGTGGTGAAAATTCAGCGAGCTATATTGAAAATATTTTGAATTGGTACAAATCGAATGGCTTTGTTTATACCTTGAGTCCTGGTGTTTTAGGTGAAAATCGCGTAGATGAGTTTTTATTTCAATCAAGACAAGGATTTTGTGAGCATTATGCATCAAGTTTTGTCATGTTAATGCGCTATGTTGGAATTCCTGCACGTATCGTTGTTGGATATCAAGGAGGGCAACTTTCACCTGATGGAGAGACTTGGGAAGTTAGACAACTAGATGCTCATGCATGGGCTGAAGCTTACATTGATGGAAAATGGCATCGATTTGATCCCACTGCGATGATTGCTCCTGAACGTATTGATAGTGGTATGCAGAATATGCTTGCTAGTGATCAAAGGGTTTTAGGTAATCAAAATCAGTGGAAATATCAGCAATTTAATTTGGTGAATAATCTGCGTGTTTGGAGCGATTATTTAGGTTATCAATGGCAGAGTAAAATTGTGGGATATGATGTCGAAGCTCAAAAAAATTGGTTTAATCGAATTGGATTACAAAGTTCATATTCGGCTGTATTGTTTTTAATATTTGGGATAATGATGATCGTGGGAAGCTATTTTGCTTCACTTCAGCTAATTAAATATAAAAGACGAGATAAGATTGTATGGGCATTTAAAAAAATGTCACAAAAACTTCCTGTAGAGTTGCAAAAAGAATTATCAGAACCTATATCAATATGGTTGAAACGTATATCTGTTTCATTGCCCTTAGATCAGGCTGCTGTTTTTCAGCAATGTACATCAGCTTATGAACAATATAAGTATCACAATAGGTGTGAAAAGGCTGATATTTCATACCTGCTTTTTTTGATTGATAATTGTACGGTTGTAATTAGGGAACATAGATACTACTTGTTTTCAGAATCGAAAATTAATAATATCGATAAGCCTTAGGTGTATAGCTCAGTTGGTTAGAGCGCTACGTTGACATCGTAGAGGTCTCCAGTTCGAGTCTGGATATACCTACCAAGATTTTTACTATAAAAAATTAATATATATCTTCAATTAAATTATAGCATTTATACTGTATTTTAAATTTACACCCAATAGCTTCTATAAATAGAAAAGGGCAAGTAAAACTCGCCCTTTTTTAATGCTTATATCAAAGAAAACTTAAACTAAGTTTTGATCATGGCCTAAAATATTTTGGTTGATGTTACTTTCTAAAATAGAAAACAAACGGTCTTGGGCTTCATCTGTTGCCCAAGCAATATGCGCTGTAATCATAACATTTGGATGGTTTATATTTAATAATGGGTGATCTTGAGCAGGTGGTTCTTGATCTAATACATCTGCGCCAAAACCTACAAGATGACCAATCTTAAGAGCATTCGCTACATCTTGGTTATGAACTAAACCACCACGTCCAACATTCACTAATATGCTATTTTTCTTCATTTTAGAAAGAACTTTACTGTCAATAATATGGTATGTTTCATTGTTGAGTTCACAGTGAAGTGACAGAACATCTGCTTGTTGAATGGCATCCTCAAATGGAACATAACCATCACGACAAGTTGTATTGTTTTTGCGTTCGCAGAAAATGACCTTCATTCCAAAAGCTTGTGCTTTATCTGCTAAGGACTGACCAATTTCACCTTTACCTAAAATGACGAGTGTTTTATTTTTTAGCTCACGAATAGGTGCTGCGAGGTGGAATGAAACGGGGCTGTTTGTCCATGTGCCATCGGTTACAGCTTGAATTTGTGCGCCAAAATTTTTAATGAGATTCATCATTAAAATAAAAGCATGTTCTGCAACAGCATCGCCAGCATAACCACGAATATTGCAAACTTTAACATTATGATATTTAAGCAAAGCGATATCTACATGATCATAGCCTGTAGAACATAAAGCCAATAATTTAAGGTTTGGATTGTTATCTAAAACTTGTTGATCAACTTTTAAGTCGCTAATGATTAAAACATCTTGACCGTGGACCAGATCATAAAATTCTTGCTGGCTGAGTTGTTCATATTCGGTATATTCAACTGGAAAATCAAATTGAAAAGCTTGATTGAGTAAAACACCTTTTTCAACGCAGCTAATTTTTAAAGTACTCATAGATTCAATGTTCTTTTATAGGTGTTAGAACATACGAGCTATTTTTTAATTAAGTCGTATGCTACTTTGGTGTCCTCTAGTTGCACTAATGACGCATGACGAGCAGATAAAGGGTCTTTATTTTCAATAGCTGTCATAATTGCTTTATGTCGAGGAAGCGAATGGTTTTGAAGGTTTGGGCGTAAGCTGGTGACTTGAATTGATTGCTGTAAAGGTAAAACTAACATTTTTAACATATAAGCAAGTAAATCATTATGAGTTGCATTGGCAATTGCAAGATGAAAATCTATATCAGGTTGAATAAATTCTTCAATATTTTTTGCTTTTTCCATGCCAGCATACGCTTCTTTAATACGATTTAGGTCTTCTTCTGTGGCAGTGCTTGCCGCAATAAATGCTAACTCAGGCTCCAGCACACGACGTACAGTAGACAATGTTTTAAAAAACTCATTTTCAGGTGTGGATTGGATACGCCAATACATAATATCAGGATCTAGTAAGTGCCATTCATCTTTAGGTCGAACAACTGTGCCAATCTTAGGTCTAGATAAGGTCAAACCTTTTGCATGTAAAACACGAATTGCTTCGCGAAAAACAGGACGGCTGACTTGGTATTCTTCACACAGTTCAGCTTCAGACGGTAATTTTGCATTTTCAGGGATTTCGCCCGAAACTATTTTTAGACCTAATTGTTGGACAATCAGAGCATGTTGGCTTTTACTTGGAGCAGGATTTTTATAATCGGCATTACTCATATTTTAACAATTGACCCTATATGACCTCATTATGGTATAGATGACCTGCTCAATGTACAAGGTCATCTATATATGAGGCGATTAGTGTGAGTGACGTGGAACTTCTGAACCACGGCAACCAACTAGGAAATCAAAGTCACAACCTTCATCGGCTTGAAGAACATGGTCTACATATAGTTGACGATAACCACCAATAAATGTTTTTGGTTGAGGTAGAACTAAAGTATCTAAACGCTGTTTAAGTTCTTCATCGCTAATGTCTAAATGTAATCTACCTTCATAAGCATCTAGCTCAATAAAATCACCATTTTTTACAACTGCGAGAGGACCTGCTGCCATTGCTTCAGGCGCAACATGAAGTACGACTGTACCATAAGCTGTACCACTCATACGTGCATCAGAAATACGTACCATATCTGTAATGCCTTTTTCCAAAATTTTAGGTGGTAAGCCCATATTGCCTACTTCAGCCATACCTGGATAACCTTTAGGACCAGCATTTTTCATCACAAGTACACATGTTTCATCAACATCAAGGTTGGGGTCTGCGATACGTGCTTTATAGTCATCGAAGTTTTCAAATACTACAGCACGACCACGGTGTTTCATCAGTTCAGGTGAGGCAGCTGAAGGTTTTAATACCGCACCTTTAGGTGCAAGGTTACCGCGTAAAATACACATACCACCATCTTTACGAAGCGGATTGTCAATTTTACGAATCACTTCATCGTTATAAATTGGTGAAGCTTGGCAGTTTTCCCAGATTGATTGACCGTTCACAGTAAGTGCATCTGGATGTGGGATAAGATTATTTTCACCCATACGGCGTAATACAGCAGGTAAGCCACCGCTATAATAAAACTCTTCCATTAAGAAACGACCTGAAGGCTGTAAGTCAACAATTGTTGGCATACCACGACCTACACGATTCCAGTCATCGAGTTGAAGATCAACACCAATACGACCTGCAATTGCTTTTAAGTGAATAACAGCATTGGTTGAACCACCAATTGCAGCATTGACACGAATCGCATTTTCAAATGCTTCTTTTGTTAAAATTTTAGATAATGTGAGATCTTCTTTAACCATGTCAACAATACGCATACCTGAAATATGTGCAAGAACATAACGACGTGAATCCACCGCAGGAATAGCCGCATTGTGCGGTAAAGATGTGCCCAATGCTTCTGCCATACATGCCATTGTAGATGCTGTACCCATCGTGTTGCATGTACCGGCAGAACGTGACATACCTGCTTCAGCAGATAAAAATTCATTTAAATCAATTTTTCCTGCTTTTAATTCTTCATGCATTTGCCAAACAATAGTACCTGCACCAATGTCCTTGCCTTTGTGCTTGCCATTCAGCATAGGGCCACCAGTCACGACAATTGCAGGTACATCACAGCTTGCGGCACCCATCAATAATGCAGGTGTAGTTTTGTCACAGCCAGTTAAGAGCACAACACCATCAATTGGGTTGCCACGAATCGCTTCTTCTACATCCATACTTGCTAAGTTACGCGTTAACATCGCTGTTGGACGTAAATTTGACTCACCATTGGAGAACACTGGAAACTCAACAGGGTAGCCTCCGGCTTCTAAAATGCCTTTTTTTACATGTTCTGCAATTTTACGAAAGTGTGCATTACAAGGCGTTAACTCAGACCATGTATTACAAATTCCGATAATTGGACGACCATCAAACTCATGATCAGGAATCCCTTGATTTTTCATCCAGCTGCGGTACATAAATCCATTTTTGTCTGTTGTACCGAACCATGCTGTTGAACGGAAAGGTTTCTTGTTAGCCATGCCTACATCCCTATATAGTATTACTATTTAAAAATTTATAAATAAAATACATGAAAAAAAATAGTTTTAAAAGGGTTTACAAGTTAATTAGTAATACTATATCTTGTTTATTGTGGATGGGAGATCTTCTATAAAACAAAAACACATGGAAAGAGAGGGTGTTATGAGTTTTGAAAATAGCGTTATAAGGAAAGTAACATTTAAGCTGGTTCCAGCTTTAATTGTTTTGTACTTAGTTGCCTATATTGATCGTGCTGCTGTGAGCTTTGCACATCTTCATATGGGTGCTGATGTCGGTATTGGTGATGCTGCTTATGGCTTGGGCGCAGGATTATTTTTTATTGGTTACTTCTTGTTTGAAGTACCTAGTAATTTATTGCTCGACAAATTCGGTGCAAGAAAGTGGTTTGCACGTATTTTATTGACGTGGGGCTTAATCACAATGGCTATGGCACTTATTCAAGGTCCATATACATTCTATGCACTGCGGTTTTTACTTGGTGTTGCTGAAGCAGGCTTTTTCCCTGGTGTTTTGTATCTGATTACTCAATGGTATCCAGTTCGTCACCGTGGAAAAATTATGGGTATGTTTATTCTTTCACAGCCTATTGCAATGATGGTTGCAGGACCACTTTCAGGTGCATTATTAGGTATGGATGGTATTGCCAATATGCATGGTTGGCAGTGGTTGTTTATTGTAGTGGGTTTGCCTGCAGTATTACTTGCTTTGCCAACATTGTTATATCTTCCAGAAAAAGTCGACACAGTATCTTGGTTATCCGTAGAACAAAAAAGTTGGCTTAAAAATGAATTAATCAAAGATGAGTCTGAATATGAACAAACACGGCATGGTAATCCATTACATGCTTTAAAAGATAAGCGCGTACTAACTTTAGCATTGTATTACTTACCAGTCACTTTAAGTATTTATGGCTTAAATATGTGGTTGCCAACAATTATTAAGCAATTTAGTGGCGGTACAGATTTACAAATTGGCTTTTTGTCGAGCATTCCATATCTATTCGGGATTATTGGTCTACTTATTATTCCGCGTAGTACAGATAAGTTAAATGATCGCTACGGACATCTTGGTGTTTTATATGCGGTGGGTGCATGTGGCATGTTCTTAAGTGGTTGGTTAGGGACACCAGTACTTCAATTAGCAGCCTTATCATTAGTTGCATTCTGTTTGTTCTCAACGACAGCTGTGTTCTGGACCTTACCTGGTCGATTCCTAACTGGGGCAAGTGCAGCAGCGGGTATTGCACTTATTAACTCGGTAGGTAATTTAGGTGGATACATTGGACCATTTGGTATTGGTCTATTGAAAGAATACACAGGAAATATGGCTTCGGGCTTGTACTTCCTCACAGGATTTATGATTTTTGGACTGATTTTGACATATATCGTATATGCAAAATTTGAGAACCAGAAAAGCACTAAAAACTAGTTTAAATTAAAATGCTTAAGGAAATTAGCATGAATATTATTCAATTCGAAACGAGTTTAAACCAACGTGCGGTTGGTGTGGTGGAGCAAAATACTGTTTTTCAGCTTAACCAAGTGACAACAGTTCGTGAATTAGCTTTGTTGGCAATTGAAGCTAAAAAATCTTTAGAAGAACAAGTTCAGGTACTGGGTTATACAGATGATCAATATGATTATCAAGAGCTTCTATCGAGCTTAAAAGTATTACCACCGTTAGATCATCCAGATGCTGCGCATTGTTTCATTTCGGGTACAGGGTTAACACATTTAGGTTCGGCATCTACACGTGACAAGATGCACCAACAGAATTTAAATGATGCAGATTCAGTGACTGATACGATGCGTATGTTCCAATGGGGAGTACAAGATGGTAAGCCAACTGAAGGAAAAATTGGCGCACAACCAGAATGGTTTTATAAAGGAGATGGTTCGATTGTTGTACGCCCGGGTGAGTCTTTACCTTTACCACCATTTGCTGAAGATGGTGGTGAAGAACCTGAAATTGCGGGCTTATACGTAATAGGCTCAGATTTAAAACCATATCGTGTTGGCTTCGCATTGGGTAATGAATATTCAGACCATGTGATGGAACGTCGTAACTATTTATATCTAGCTCATTCAAAACTACGTTTTTGTAGCTATGGTCCAGAGCTGTTAACAGGTGAGTTACCTAGGCACTTAGTGGGCACAAGCCGCTTGAAACGTGATGGTAAAGTCATTTGGGAAAAAGAGTTCTTATCTGGTGAAGATAATATGTGTCACAGCCTAAGTAATCTTGAATACCATCACTTCAAGTATCAACAGTTTTTAAAACCTGGTGATGTACATATTCATTACTTTGGTACAGCAACACTTTCATTTGCTGATGGCATGAAAGCTGAAATTGGTGATGAGTTTGAAATTGAAATGAAGGAATTTGGTCAGTCTTTAGTTAACCCATTGGCGCGAACTCAACCAGAACTTCCAATCGGCTCAGTTATCACTCTATAAGGAATATTTACCATGACTATTGGACACAACTTTATTTCAGGCACGCGTAGCGCAGAAGGGCAAAAAATTCTTAAAAGCTTAAATGCAACTACCGGTGAAGCGCTTGATTTTGATTTTTATCAAGCAACTGAACAAGAAGTTAATCGTGCGATTGAAGCAGCTCATGATGCTTTCAAAACTTATCGTCATACATCTCCTGAACAACGTGCAGTGTTCTTAGAAACAATTGCAGATGAGTTAGATGCATTGGGTGAAGATTTCTTGAATATTATTTCTCAAGAAACTGCTTTACCACTTCCACGCTTACAAGGTGAACGTGGTCGTACAAGTGGTCAAATGCGCTTATTTGCTCAAGTACTACGTCGTGGTGATTTCTTAGGTGCACGTATTGATACAGCTTTACCAGATCGTAAACCTTTAGCTCGACCTGATTTACGTCAAATTCAAATTGGCGTAGGTCCTGTTGCTGTATTTGGTGCAAGTAACTTCCCATTGGCATTTTCAACTGCAGGTGGCGATACAGCTTCTGCTTTAGCTGCAGGTTGCTCTGTTGTGGTAAAAGCACATAGTGGTCATATGGCAACAGCAGATTATGTTGCTCAAGCAATTGATCGTGCTGTTGAGAAAGCGAATATGCCTAAAGGTGTATTTAGCATGGTTTACGGTAATGGTGTAGGTGAAATGCTTGTAAAGCATCCTTTAATTAAGGCTGTTGGTTTCACAGGTTCATTAAAGGGTGGTCGTGCTTTATGTGATATGGCAGCAGCACGTTCTCAACCAATTCCTGTATTTGCTGAAATGAGTAGTATTAACCCAATGTTGGTATTACCTCAAGCTATTCAAAACCGTGGTGAAAAAATTGCTCAAGAGTTGGCTGATTCTGTTGTATTGGGGTGTGGTCAGTTTTGTACAAATCCGGGTTTAATTTTAGGCTTGAAATCTGCTGCATTCACTCAGTTCCTTGAGCGGTTAGCATCAAATATTGAAAGTAAGCCAGCACAGACGATGTTGAATGCAGGCACATTAAATAGTTATGTAAATGGTTTAGCACACTTGTCTGAACACCATGGTGTTGAGCATTTAGCAGGTCAAGTGCAGCAAGGTTCGCAAGCATTCCCGCAATTATTTAAAGCGGATGTAGAGTTATTGCTAGCTGGCGATCAATTACTTCAAGAAGAAATTTTTGGACCAACAACCATTGTGATTGAAGTGGAAGATAAAGCACAATTGTTGGTAGCACTTAATAGCATGAATGGTCAACTTACAGCAACATTAATTGCGGATGAGCAAGATATCATAGATTTTGCAGATGTTGTTCCTGTGTATGAGGAGAAGGCGGGTCGTTTATTATTAAATGGTTATCCAACTGGTGTTGAAGTTTGCGATGCTATGGTTCATGGTGGTCCATACCCTGCGACTTCAGATGCTCGTGGTACTTCGGTAGGTACATTAGCAATTGATCGTTATTTAAGACCAGTATGTTACCAAAACTATCCTCAGGTTCTATTACCTGCTGCTTTAAAGGATGAAAATCCTTTAAATATTTTACGCTTAGTAAATGGTCAAATGTCTAAAGATCAAATCTAAAAGGAACGAATATATTCCACAATCTTAAATGTATTTGGATTGTGGAATTTCAGGAGTAAGGTTTAAGATTTTGTTATATATTTTTTATATTAATACCTACATTTTATCTATTCATAAAGGTATTTTCTGTCGAAATATGTTTCAAAACAAAAACTTTAGACTTAAAATATCATAAAATGTCGATCTAACTATAGACAAAAGTCTAAGATTTGAATTATTAGTTATTTGGAAAAGAATAATAATTTAGCGTAATTTTTACAAATAAAACTATAAAAAACAGTATATTGGTTTAAATTATTAAAATTAAATATCATTATTTCATGAATGAATACCTAATATTTTGATCTACGAGAAAACATAAAATTCTTGTACAATATTGCCACTTAAAAGCAGTATATATGTGTGTATTATTTATTCGATATCACGAAATGAAATGTTCTTTCATGAATTGGTAACGATGAGCATCGATACTCTTAATGTTTTATTCAAGCAAATCGGTTCGAAGAGTTGAGTCAAAAGCTCACTTCTAAAAACTCAAAAATCTATCGCAAGGGGCTATATATGGCTGGTGGAAAGTCAAAAATCATTTATACACTGACCGACGAGGCGCCATTATTGGCAACTTATTCACTATTGCCGATCATTGAAACCTTTACAAAGCCGGCTGGTGTAGAAATTGTTAAAAGTGATATTTCTGTAGCAGTACGTGTACTCGCAGAATTTTCAGATTATTTAACAGCTGAACAAAAAGTTCCTGATAATCTTGCAGAGCTAGGTCGTCTTACTCAAGACCCGGATACTAACATTATTAAACTCCCTAATATTAGTGCATCTGTTGGTCAATTAACGGCATGTATTAAAGAACTTCAATCTAAAGGTTATGCGATTCCTGATTATCCAGAAAATCCAACAACTGAAGAAGAAAAAGCGATTAAAACACGTTACAGCAAATGTTTAGGTTCTGCTGTAAACCCAGTTTTACGTGAAGGTAACTCTGACCGTCGTGCACCTGCTGCAGTTAAAAACTACGTTAAGAAAAATCCACACTCTATGAGCGAGTGGAAGCAGTGGTCACAAACTCACGTATCACACATGAATGAAGGTGACTTCTATCATGGCGAAAAGTCTATGACTTTAGACCGTGCTCGTGATGTGAAAATGGAATTAGTGACTAAGTCTGGTCAAACTATTGTTCTTAAGTCAAAAGTTGCACTTCAAGACGGTGAAATCATCGATTCAATGTTCATGAGCAAGAAAGCGCTTTGCGATTTCTACGAAAAAGAACTTGAAGATTGTCGTGAAGCGGGCATTTTATTCTCTTTACACGTTAAAGCAACAATGATGAAAGTTTCACACCCGATCGTATTCGGTCACTGTGTGAAAATTTACTACAAAGAAGCTTTTGAAAAGCACGGTAAATTATTTGACGAGCTAGGCATTAACGTAAACAACGGTATGGCTGGTCTTTACGAAAAAATTCAAACTTTACCGACTTCTTTACGTGAAGAAATCATTGAAGATTTACATGCTTGCCAAGAACACCGTCCTGCGCTTGCAATGGTAGATTCTGCAAAAGGTATTACAAACTTCCATTCACCTAACGACGTAATTGTAGATGCTTCTATGCCTGCAATGATTCGTGGTGGCGGTAAAATGTGGGGCGCTGACGGCAAACCTTACGACTGTAAAGCAGTAATGCCTGAATCAACTTTCGCACGTATTTACCAAGAAATGATCAATTTCTGTAAATGGAATGGCAACTTCGATCCAAAAACAATGGGTACTGTACCTAACGTTGGTTTGATGGCGCAAAAAGCGGAAGAATACGGTTCACACGACAAGACGTTTGAAATCACAGAAGCGGGTGTTGCAAACATCGTTGATATCGAAACTGGCGAAGTGTTGATGTCACAAAACGTGGAAGAAGGCGATATCTGGCGTATGTGTCAGGTGAAAGATGCACCGATTCAAGACTGGGTTAAACTTGCAGTAACTCGTGCACGTAACTCTGGCATGCCAGCAATTTTCTGGCTGGACCCGTATCGTCCACACGAAAATGAAGTGATCAAAAAAGTTGAAAAATACTTGAAAGATCATGATACTGACGGTTTAGACATTCAAATCATGTCTCAAGTTCGTGCTATGCGTTATACGCTTGAGCGTGTTGCTCGTGGTTTAGACACAATTTCTGTTACTGGTAATATCTTACGTGACTACTTAACAGACTTGTTCCCAATTATGGAATTAGGTACATCTGCTAAGATGTTATCTATTGTTCCGTTAATGGCGGGCGGTGGTATGTACGAAACTGGTGCTGGTGGTTCTGCGCCTAAACACGTACAACAGCTTGTTGAAGAAAACCACTTGCGTTGGGATTCTCTAGGTGAGTTCATGGCTTTAGCTGTTTCTTTAGAAGAAATGGGTATTAAAGAGAACAACCCAAGTATCAAATTACTTGCTAAAACTTTAGACCAAGCAACAGGTAAATTACTTGATAACGATAAGTCTCCATCACGTCGTACAGGTGAGCTTGATAACCGTGGTAGCCATTACTACTTAGCAAAATATTGGGCAGATGCACTTGTTGAGCAAAATGAAAATGCTGAACTTAAAGCTCAATTTGCTCCATTAGCTAAAGCACTTGATGAAAACGAAGATAAAATCGTTGCAGAACTTGCTGCTGTACAAGGTAAGCCTGCTGATATCGGTGGTTACTACGCTGTAGATCAAGAAAAAGTAAATGCTGTTATGCGTCCAAGCGCAACATTAAATGCAGCACTTGCTACAGTTTAATTGTTAAACATATTGCCTATGTAAATGGGCAGTATAAAAAAGCCGATACGATAGTATCGGCTTTTTTATGTTTAGAGGAGGTTAAATAAGTGATTGAAGTGAAACACAGTATTGATTTGGGTTGTTTAGCTTCGACTGTTAAATTTGAATCTTTTATAGGGTAGTGATTGGGTTTTTAAAGGAATATTAACCATTAAATAAGGGGCTTTCTTAATATAAGGTTATTCGTATTTCGTTGTAATGCACTAATCAAGACAAAAGCTTGAGGTGAGTAGCTCTAAGTTGAAAGTGGCAGATAGAATGGGTTTTACGTATTTCATTGGTAATTTATTTTTAAGTAAAACTGATAAAAAAATCCATAATATTTAATATTAATGAATAAAAGTGTTAAAAATAATACAAAATATTGAGTTTTTTTGTTATATTTTATAATAAATATGTAGTTGGGCTAAAAAATAATTGGGTATTTAAAATAATTGAGGCTAAAAATGTTTAAATTTATTGTGGGGGGGACTTTTTTTGTTGTACTGGTATTGGGTTTTATTGTTTATAAAGACGTACAAGTAAAACAACATGAAGAGTTAAAGTTACTGATTAAAGATGCTAGATATTCTATTGATAAAATAGAAAAAATAAAAATTATTATGCACCTAAAAAAGATGGTGCTTTAGGCGATCATAAGGAATAGAAAGGTAGTTTGCATTTCAGGATTCTTTGATAGCACTTGAAAAATAAAATTTTAGAAACTTTAAAAATCAATGTGATATAATCCTGAAATAGGAAGGTTGGACTCAATATCTTAAAAAATTATGTATTTAATTTCAGGTGAATAGGTAGGGCTGCATATAATTTATGCAGCTTTTTTGTTTACCAACACAATGAGTTTTTCTATTTGTTGTGCTGTGAAATTGGTTGGATATATTCTTTTTTTAATTTGGCATAACCATTGCAGCAAGTTTTTTATGCAATATACCTTTTTGTATATCTTAAAATTTCTTGGCATTAAGTTTATTAACAGGGGCTAGGTCATGACGACTCCTAATCCATCTTCAGTGAGTGTGCTAGAGCGCTTATTCAAGCTCAGCGAAAATAAAACTGATTTTCGTACAGAAGTTCTAGCAGGTATAACAACATTCTTAGCAATGAGTTATATCATTATTGTCAATCCAATGATTTTATCCGCGACAGGAATGGATCACGGGGCTGTCTTCGTTGCAACATGTCTTGCTGCTGCTATTGGTTGCGTAGTCATGGGTATGATTGCAAACTATCCGATCGCTCTTGCACCTGGTATGGGGCTAAACGCTTACTTCACGTACTCTGTCTGCTTGGGTATGGGAGTGCCGTGGCAAACTGCTTTAGCGGCAGTGTTTGTATCGGGTTTAGTTTTTATTGCTATTAGTATGTTTAAAATTCGTGAGGCAATTGTGAATGCAATTCCAATGTCTCTGAAGTTTGCTATTGGTGGTGGTATAGGTTTATTCCTAGCATTGGTTGCATTGAAAAATGCGGGTATTATTGTCGATAATCAAGCAACTTTAGTTGGCTTGGGCGATTTAAAACAGCCTTCAGTATTACTTGCGCTTTTAGGTTTCTTATTCATTGTTATCATGCATCATTTTAAAGTGCGTGGTGCGATTGTAATTAGTATTTTAGCAGTTACTGCTTTATCTACAATTTTAGGTTATAACGAATTTAAAGGTGTTGTAGGTGCAATTCCTTCTATAGCTCCAACATTCATGCAAATGGATTTTGAAGGCTTATTCACAGCAAGCTTAATTGGCGTGATCTTTGTATTCTTCTTGGTTGATTTATTTGACTCGACAGGGACATTGGTTGGTGTTTCACATCGTGCTGGTTTGTTGAAAGATGGTAAATTACCTCGCTTGAAAAAGGCTTTATTTGCCGACTCATCTGCAATTGTTGCGGGTGCAGCTTTAGGTACATCTTCAACTACGCCTTATATTGAATCTTCGGCAGGTGTTGCTGCTGGTGGTCGTACGGGTTTAACCGCGGTAGTTGTTGGCGTTCTATTTATTCTGTGTTTATTCTTGGCGCCATTGGCTCAATCTGTACCAGGCTTTGCAACAGCTCCGGCATTGTTGTTTGTTGGTGTGTTGATGATTCAAGGTATTACCAATATTGATTGGGAAGATATCACAGAGGCAGTTCCTGCATTTTTAACCATTATTTTCATGCCGTTTGCATATTCAATTGCAGATGGTATTGCAATGGGCTTTATTAGTTATGCATTAATTAAACTCTTTACAGGTAAGGCGAAAACCGTACCGTATATGGTTTGGATTGTTGCTGTACTTTGGGTATTAAAATTTGCCTTATTTGGTGGCTAATTCACCGAATAAAGCAAAGGGTGTAAACTTTGTTTACACCCTTTTTTATTTTTGAGGATATCAATGAATCAATTAGATTTTATTCGTGCATTGCCAAAAGCTGAGTTGCACGTACATATAGAAGGGACGTTTGAGCCAGAGCTAATGTTTGCAATTGCACAACGTAATCAAGTCGAAATCCCATACAAATCTGTAGAAGAAGTAAAACAAGCTTATAATTTTCATAATTTACAATCTTTTCTCGATATTTATTATGCGGGTGCAAATGTACTTATTCATGAGCAAGACTTTTATGATCTTGCTTGGGCATATTTTGAAAAATGTGCTGAAGATAAAGTTGTTCATACAGAAATGTTCTTCGATCCGCAAACACATACAGATCGAGGAATTGAATTTTCAACAGTAATTAATGGCTTGCAACGTGCATGTGATGACGCAAAAGAAAAATTTGGTATCTCATCACATTTAATTATGTGTTTCTTGCGTCATTTGAGTGAAGAAGCTGCATTTAAAACACTTGAGCAGGCCTTACCATATAAAGATCAAATTATTGGTGTTGGTTTAGATTCTAGTGAAGTTGGTCATCCGCCATCTAAATTTGAACGTGTGTTTGCTAAAGCGCGAGAAGCAGGCTTTTTGGTGGTGGCTCATGCAGGTGAAGAAGGGCCAGCAGAATATGTGTGGGAAGCATTAGATTTATTAAAAGTAAATCGTATTGACCACGGTGTACGCTCTGAAGAAGATGATAAGCTTATGGAGCGATTGATTGCAGAAAAAATGCCATTAACTGTTTGTCCATTAAGTAACTTAAAACTATGTGTTGTAGATGATATGGCGAAACATAATATTCGTCGTTTATTACAAAAAGGTGTGCATGTTACAGTAAATTCAGATGATCCATCTTACTTTGGTGGTTATATGAATGATAACTTTATTGCAATTACTGAAGCTTTAGATTTAACAAAAGATGAGCTTAAGCAATTGGCAATTAATTCATTTGAAGCTTCTTTTATTTCAGGTGATGAAAAGCAAAAATGGTCAGAGAAAATTCAAGCAATGGCTTAAGTTTCTGATTTAGATAAAGCAGTGAGTTTTCACTGCTTTTTTTATAGAAGAAGTATAGATGAAGAAGATATTTAAAATATTTACGCTGATATTATTTTTATTGGTTGCTATTGTGATGTACTTAGCTGTGGCACATCCTGCCATAATTACAAAAACGGCACTTAAACCTGTAATCGATTATCAATGTAAAGCTGAGCTACAAGCGACGAAAATTTGGAAAACAGCTTCAATTTTTATGACAGAAGATGAACAACTACAGAGTTTATCTCAAGTTTGTGGTTGTGTTTCTGAGCATGCAACAGATGATGTATCTGTTAAGGAGTTGATGAGCGCATTGTTTAATGAAGAGGCTAAAAATAAGTTGGTTTCTAAAGCAATTGGAAACAGTGTGCGTGGTTGTGTCGTTAAAGCATTGGAATGAAAATATTTCACTAGTGTAATAAAAAAAGCCGAATTAATGCGGCTTTTTTTATTGAGTAGGTGTGTATTTATTTTGGTTGTTTTGTCATGCTAATTAAAACAGCATCTTTATCAATAAAATGATGCTTTAATGCAGCAAGAATATGACCTACAAGTAATAAGCCCGCAGCCCAAGAAAGATAAATATGCAATGGCTTAACAATAGCTGTAACTTCAGGGTTTTCTGAAATTAAAGCAGGTAGGTTAAATAAGTATAAAACGGGTGCAGGATATCCGGCACTCCAGCTAAATAAACAGCCTGTAATGGGTAATGCAAGTAACATAAAATAAAGTGCTATATGTCCCAAATGAGCGAGACGCTTCATAGTTGGAGACATTGTATTTGGTAGTTCTGGTGCAGGGTGGGTGTAGCGCCAAAAAATACGAATAACAACTAAGAAAATAATAACGGTTGCAATATTTTTATGTAGAGTGGTAACACTTCCTTTAAAGCTACCATCTACGTCATAGCTTAAAAAATTACCGCTATAAAAGCCAATGACCCATGCAAGAATAAAAATAATAGCCATTAACCAATGTAGAACTTGTGCGGTGCGTGTGTAATATCCTGAAGTATTTTTCATAATATATTCGAAGTTTTTAGATTTAAATAAATATTAGAGTGTTTTTTGACTATTTAAAAGCTAACTGGCGTAACAGAGTGTTTGATTGTTAGAACGATGGCTGTTGATTAATTATGCATATAATGAATAATTAAAAAATGGGGATTCACTATTATTTTTATATTCGGCAAAATAGGGCACATTTATTTTTTATAAAAAGGACAATATTGTGAAAAAGTTATTTGCTGTATTGGCACCAATGGCTTTGGTTTTATCTGCATGTGCAACAACGGACACGACAGGTACTCCATCTACGACGCAGCAACTTGGTACAACAGCACTTAAAATTGCAGTAAATACAAAATGTACAGCTGAATTAAATGACTTGGCTGCATGGAAAACTGCAACACAATTTATGACAGTATCACAAAAAGAAGAAGTTCAATCTAAAATTTGCGATTGTGTAAGTGAAAAAGCACCACAAAGTGTTTCTGCTATGGATTTAGCAAGTGCAGCACTTGATCCTGTAGCTCGTACGACAATTATTTCAAATGCGGTAGCAAAAACAGTAAATACTTGTGTAGCTGAAGCTGTCGCTAAATAATTGGAATTTATTTGAAATGGGCTGATGTTTTATCAGCCTATTTTTTTAAGGAAAGATATGAAAAAAATTGCCGGTACAGATGAGGCGGGGCGTGGACCATTAGTTGGTTCGGTTGTTGCTGCGGCTGTTATTTTAGACCCGAATAATCCTATTGATGGATTAAATGATTCTAAAAAGTTAACAGAAAAAAAACGTGAAAAGTTATTTGTTGAAATTAAAGAAAAGGCACTTGCTTGGGCAATAGCGGAATCGAGTGCGCAAGAAATTGATGAATTAAATATCTTGCAAGCATCCTTATTGGCAATGCGTAGGGCGGTAGAGAAGCTTTCTATTCAACCTGATCATGTGTTGGTAGATGGAAATAAAGAGCCTAAAGGTTTACTCATGAGTTGTGAAGCTGTTGTGGGTGGTGATGCTATTCATGCTGAGATTTCTGCTGCAAGTATTTTGGCAAAAGTTACTCGTGATCATGAAATGGTCGAACTTGATCAAAAATACCCACAATATGGATTTGCAAAGCATAAAGGTTATCCGACAAAAGCACATTTTGAAGCAATTGCAGAACATGGTGTAATTGATGAACACCGTAGAAGTTTTGGCCCTGTGAGGAAAGTGTTGGAATTAATGGATCAACAATAATTTTCTAAATTTTAGGCAAATTTAAAGCGGCAATGTAGCCGCTTTATACTTACAAAATATAATAATCTTAACGATTATATGTATTTTGTTGACTATTTTCTTCTTCAATAGACGGTTGATAGTCTTGATCAATGTGTTGAAGATGTTCATGCATTGCACGTTCATGCTGAATGCGTTGATAAATTTCTTCACGATGAACAGAAACTTCTTTAGGTGCATTTACACCAATACGAACTTGATTGCCTTTAACACCAAGAACAGTAACACTGACTTGATCCCCAATCATTAATGTTTCACCGACACGTCGGGTAAGAATCAGCATGTTTATCTCCTTGCAATATGCTAAACGTGCAAATGTTAAAATAGGAAATTACACAACCCTAAAACCTTTTTAAATTTTGACAAATATTTGTAGTAAACAAAACATAGGATACAAATTGTCTTAATCTAATATTAAGCTGTAGCTCAATATAACAGAGCCACTAATATAAATACTAGGGGCTCTATCTGTTCTGTATATAAAACTTTACAAATTTATTTAGGATATCAATAGATTAAGCACGAACGCTTGATTCACCGCTTTCACGATCTAAACCAAATGCTGTGTGAAGTGCACGTACAGCAAGTTCTAAATACTTTTCATCAATAATCACTGAAATTTTAATTTCAGATGTTGAAATCATTAAAATGTTAATGCCTTCTTTTGCAAGAGCGGTAAACATTTTACTTGCAACACCAGCATGAGAACGCATACCAACACCAACGATAGATACTTTTACGATATCTGAACGTGTAGCAACTTCACGCGCACCAATTTCTTTTGCTGTTGCTTCAAGAATTGATTTTGCTTTCGCCAATTCACCACGGTTCACAGTAAACGTAAAGTCAGTTGTTCCATCTTCTTCAACATTCTGTATGATCATGTCAACTTCAACATTTGCATCACCAATAGGTGAAAGAATGTTTGAAGCAATACCAGGTAAATCTGGCACACCAAGAATAGTTAATTTTGCTTCGTCACGGTTAAATGCGATACCTGAGATGATTGGTTGTTCCATGTTGTCTTCCGCTTCAGTGGTGATTAGTGTTCCGACGTTTTGTTTAAAATCTTCGTCGAATGCGCCATCATCGTCATTATCAAAACTAGATAATACGCGTAAAGGCACTTGGTATTTGCCTGCAAACTCTACTGAACGAATTTGAAGAACTTTAGAACCAAGCGATGCCATTTCAAGCATTTCTTCAAAAGAGATACGATCTACTTTTTTAGCTTTTGGTGCAACACGTGGATCTGTTGTGTAAACACCGTCAACATCTGTATAAATTTGGCATTCGTCTGCTTTAAGTGCAGCAGCAAGTGCTACACCTGAAGTGTCAGAACCACCACGACCTAAAGTCGTTGTGTTGCCATTGGCATCAAAGCCTTGGAAACCTGCAACAACAATCACTTGACCAGCATCTAAGTAACGTGTCATTACATCAGTATCAATTGCTTCGATACGTGCTTTTGTGAATGAGCTGTCTGTTTTAATACCGACTTGGCGACCTGTTAGTGATGTCGCTTTCACACCAACAGTGTTTAGTGCCATCGCTAACATGGAAATCGTTACCTGTTCACCCGTAGACACCATTTGGTCTAATTCACGAGGATCAGGGGTTTCGGTAATGGCCTTCGCTAAAGCAAGTAGACGATTGGTTTCACCACTCATTGCTGATACAACCACCACTACCTTGTGGCCGTGGTCATGCCAGCGCTTTACACGACGAGCAACATTTAAAATGCGCTCGGGAGTACCCATTGAAGTACCGCCATATTTTTGAACGATTAATGCCATAGTTGTTCCATAAAAGCCATGACCCTGATTACCTTTCAGGGTCAGTTACACAAAAGGTGAAATTATTTAGCCTCAAGCCAAGCCACAAGGCTTGTCATTACAGGTTCTAATTTCTCGTTAAGTGGCGCGCCACCTTGTGCCAAGTCAGGTTTACCACCACCTTTACCACCTAGTTCTTGACCTAAGTGTTTGATGATGTCGCCTGCTTTAATAGACGCAGTAAATTCTTTCGCTACAGATGCAATCAGGCTAACTTTGTCACCCTCAACACCTGCAAGTACGATGACTGCATTGTCTAATTTAGATTTCACACCGTCATGCAAGTTGCGAAGTGATTTCGCATCTGTATTTTGAACGGTTATGATTAATGTTGAACGACCAGCAATAGTTTGAACTTGGCTTAAAAGTTCAGTTGCTTGGAAGTTTGCAAGTTTTTGGTTGAGTTGCTCAATTTGCTTTTGAAGGCTAGAAGCGGTAGAAGCAAGATTTTCAACTTTTTCTAAAGTTTGATCTTTTTGTGCCTTTAGCAAATCGTTAATTGCATGAATATCACGATCTGCTTTTTGAGCCGCTTCAATTGCTTTTGTACCAGTAACAGCTTCAATACGACGTACACCAGCAGCAACACCACCTTCAGAAGTGATTTTGAATAAACCAATATCACCTGTACGTTTTACGTGAATACCACCACAAAGTTCGATAGAGAAGTTTTTATCTTCACTCATAGAACCCATAGAGAGTACGCGAACTTCTTCACCGTATTTTTCACCGAACAACATCATTGCGCCTTTCTCTTTAGCCGCATCGATGTTTAAAAGCTCAGTTGTTACAGCTGTGTTAGCAATGACTTCACGGTTAACAATACGTTCAATTTCTTGAATTTGTTCAAAAGTAACAGGTTGGTCATTTGCAAAATCGAAACGTAAAAGCTCGCTTGCAACTAAAGAACCTTTTTGTTGAACATGAGAACCTAAAACTTGGCGTAAAGCTGCATGTAACAAGTGCGTAGCAGAGTGGTTGCGTGCAGTTGCATCACGAAGATCTGCTTTCACAATAGCTTCTACAGATTGAGTAGATTTGAGGTTACCCATAGTCACGATACCTTGGTGTACAAATGCACCACCAGATTTTTTCGTGTCTTGAACTTCAAAAATACCTGTATCGTTTTTGAAGATACCTGTATCGCCAATTTGACCACCACTTTCTGCATAGAAAGGTGTTTGGTTTAGGACAATAAGGGCTTCATCACCTTCGAATACTTCATCAACTTGTTCGCCATCTTTGTAGATCGCAATAATTTGACCTTGACCTTGAGTTGCATCATAGCCATCAAATTGAGTTTCGCCTTCAACTTTTACAACACTGTTGTAGTCGATTGCGAACTTACCAGCATCACGTGCACGTTGACGTTGTGCTGCCATTTCAACTTCAAAGCCTGCTTCATCAATGGTTAAGTCACGTTCACGTGCGATGTCAGCTGTTAAATCTGTTGGGAAGCCATAGGTGTCGTAAAGTTTAAATACGGTTGCACCTGGAATAACGGAACCAGTTAAATTTGCTAACTCGCCTTCAAGCAATTTCAAACCTTGCTCTAAAGTTTTTGCAAATTGTTCTTCTTCCTTAAGAAGTTGTGCTTCGATGCGAGCTTTTTGAGCTTCAAGTTCAGGATATGCAGCGCCCATTACATTAATTAATGGTTGAAGCATTTTGTGGAAGAATGAACCTGTAGCACCTAATTTGTTACCATGACGTACTGCACGACGAATAATACGACGTAATACATAACCACGACCTTCATTAGAAGGGTTTACACCATCTGCAATTAAGAAACAGCATGAACGAGCGTGGTCAGCTACAACTTTTAATGATGCAGGATATTCAACAGGTTTGTTTTCTGCTTGTGCTTTAGCATCTATTTCAGCAGTGTCTAAACCAATAATCTGTGCAGCATCTTTAAGTAAGTTTTGGAATAGATCGATTTCGTAGTTTGAGTTTACGTGTTGTAAAACTGCAGAAATACGTTCTAAGCCCATACCTGTATCTACAGATGGAGCTGGAAGAGGGTGTAATACGCCATCAGCAGTACGGTTAAACTGCATGAAAACGTTGTTCCAAATTTCAATGAAACGGTCGCCATCTTCTTCAGGTGTGCCCGGTAAGCCACCCCAAATGTGATCGCCATGGTCAAAGAAAATTTCAGAACATGGACCACATGGACCTGTATCACCCATTGCCCAGAAGTTATCAGATGCGTATTTTTCGCCTTTATTATCGCCAATACGGATAATACGGCTTGCATCTAAACCAATTTCTTTATTCCAAATATCAAATGCTTCGTCATCTGTATGGTAAACAGTGGCATATAGTTTATCTTTTGGTAAAGCGAGCCATTGTTCAGATGTGAGGAAATCCCAAGCAAATTTAATTGCATCACGTTTGAAGTAGTCGCCAAAAGAGAAGTTACCTAACATTTCGAAGAATGTATGGTGACGTGCTGTATAACCTACGTTATCTAGGTCGTTATGTTTACCGCCTGCACGTACACATTTTTGTGAAGATGTTGCGCGAACATAATCACGTTTTTCCAAACCAAGGAAGCAGTCTTTAAACTGGTTCATACCAGCATTTGTAAATAATAATGTTGGGTCGTTGGCCGGAACCAGAGAACTCGACGCGACACGTGTATGCCCTTGCGATTCAAAATAGCTTAAAAAAGCTTCGCGAATTTCAGCGGATGTCATAAAACGAGTACTCACAACCAAGTCACTCCATAAATCTTGTATTTGGCTAATAGTATCTCAGATAAGTTTGACTTAAATATTAAAGCTAACTTGAGATACTGGCTTAAATTTTAAAAACGACAAATTATAACGGAAGAAAGGCGTACGCACCAATTATTTTCCAAGGAAAAGTAATATGAATTGAATAATTTGATTTAAGGGGAATGTGAAATTAAATAGAGGGTTATCGTTATTTTGAGTTATATCTCGGATAAATAAAAATGTGAGAGATTTTATTTAATGAAAAATATAATCTCTCACAAATTAGAATGAAGCTTTAGCTATGAATTAGCAAGCGCCCCAATATGGACCTTCTGCTGGTGCAAATTCACAGTTGAATGGCTGATTGTTGAAGAAACCATCATTTGTATTCCATTCCATTTGTTCTAGGTTGAACTGTTGGTTTTCTTGGTTAATTTGCTGTGTTTCTTGGAACGATTGGAAAGCAAGTTTGTAACAAGCTTGGAATGTTGGGTTATTTACACGAGCTTGATATTGTTTGTCAAAGCTAGCACGATCTTGTGCGCTAAGTTGACTAATTTTTGGTAACTCTGCCATTAGGTTGGCTGCAACAGGGTCACATTGTTTTGCTAAAGCAACTTGGAAGTTAAGTCTTTTTTGAGCTTTTTCTTGCGCATATTCTGCTTTTTGCTGAGGTGTTAATGCACAAGCAGTTAAAACCGTACCAAATAGAACTGCTCCGAATATACCTAATTTCTTTTTCATGTGATATTTCCTTTATAGTGGTAAATAAAACCGCACTTAATCTTATATTTATAGCGTGAATAGTGAAAGTATTTAATTGTTTAAATTGTTGATTTAATATTTGATTTGTTATTTTGTCACTATAGAGATTTATGTGTGATTAAAAATAAGAGAGCAATATTATCTTTTATGTTGCTTTATCCCTTAATATATTGTGGTTTTCTTCTTGTTTGAAATGTAAAGGGTCTTTTCATGCAACATGTGGCGATAAATGGATTTGGTCGAATTGGACGTAATGTATTACGTGCATGGTTTGAAAATCCTAAAGATTTTGCATTTAAAATTGTTGCGATTAATGATGTTGCTGATGTAGAAACTCTGATTCATTTATTTAAATACGATACAACGCATGGTCGTTTTCAAGGTGAAGTTGAACTGTGTTATGTTGATGAGCAAGCATATTTGCAGATATCGGCAGGTGATGCGAAGTTAAATGTTCAAGTACATAACTGTGAAGACCCAGAACAGTTGCCTTGGAAAGAGCTACAAGTTGATGTGGTTTTAGAATGTACGGGCTTATTTCGTTCTCGCCAAGCAGCAACTAAGCATCTGACTGCGGGTGCGAAGCGTGTCATTATTGGTGCTGCACCATTTGATACTGTGGATGCTGCAATTGTATATGGTGTAAATCATCAAGAAGTGAAACCGACAGATCAAATTATTTCAGGTGTTTCGTGTACCACGCAAGCTTTGGTACCACTTGTTAAAATTCTAGATGATATTTTTGGTATAGATACAGCATTAATGACTGAAATTCATGCAGTCACAGCAGATCAGTCTGTACTTGATCATGCACATCGAGATTTACGTCGTGCACGTGCTTCAGGGCAAAATATTATTCCTACAACATCTTCAGCTTTAGGTGCGCTTAAGCGTGTTATGCCTAAAATGGAAAACCGAATAGATGGTTATTCGATTCGTGTGCCGACTATTAATGTGGCAGCTATTGATTTAACTTTTATTGCGAAAATCGATGTGAATTCGCAAATGATTAATGATGCTTTGGTGAATGCGGCACGTTATGATTATTCAGAAATTATGCAAGTGACAGATGAAGCGTTGGTTTCAAGTGATTTTAATCATTCTCCATACTCTTTAATTGTTGATTTAACCCAAACGATGGTGGTTGGGCGTCAAGCAAAAGTTTTTGCTTGGTATGACAATGAATGGGGTTATGCAAACCGATTATTGGATTTGTGTGAATCTTTTAATGTTTAACACTTAAATGAAATGACTATCAGTATTTAAAACATGATTAAGATATAAAAAAATGCCCTAAATTTAGGGCATTTTTTTATAAGAAAAACATTCTTAATAGTGCGGTTGAAGCCATGCTAATGATCACGGTTGGTAGTAGTGAAAAACGTGTTGCAACTAAGACTGTAATGAAAATAGCAAGTAAGTCTACAGGGTTGTCTTTGACAAAATAGGGGGTAATGACTGAAATTAGGACACAGCCCGGAACGACTTCTAAAATCCGTCTTTGTTTTGTGCTTAGTGTTTTATTTTTTAATAAAACATAACCTAAGATGCGGGTTAAATAGGTGGTGAGTGCAATACACACAATTGTAATTAATGTTGGTGTATGGATCATCATTGGTGATCATCCTCTATTAAGAAAAACGCAGAGGCAATTCCACTGATTGCACCTATAGGGACATACCAGCCTGAAGGTAAATATAAGTAAGCGAGAGCTGCACAAACTAAACTGATTAACCAAGGTCTTGCCGCACGGGTACCTTTCCACATTCCGCGTAGTAGAACTAGAAATACAGCAGGGAAAGCCATATCAAATCCAAAACGACTAATATCGCCAAGAGCTGGTCCTATAGCTGCACCAAGTGTGGTGAAGCTGACCCACATGATATAAAGAGCAAAACATAGTCCTGCATAAAATGGAAAGGAGAAAGCATGTTGAAAGCCCGTATGTTTTTGCTTAATTTGAGCATCTGCTAAGGCTACAGCCCAACTTTCATCACACATAAAAAATAAGGCAGGAAATACTTTTTTGTTAGGCAAGTGTTTTAAGTAAGGAACTAAGCTTGCCCCCATTAATAAATGCCGACTATTGACTAAAAATGTAATAAACATCAGCATTAAAATATTAGGTGGATTTGTCCAAACTTCTAAAATGGCAAATTCCGAACCCCCTGCAAAATTCAATCCTGTAAACAATGGGACTTCAATTAAGCTGAATCCTTTTGTTGTTGCTTGTGCGCCAAGGACTAATGCAAATGGAATAATGCCTAAAAGCATAGGGATAGATGTTTTTATACCGCGTTGAAAATTTGAAAATTCAACGATAGAAAGCTGTTTTTGAGTGAGATTTCTCAATGTTTGCATGAGTATAAAACATAGGATTTTAGGATTTAAAAAGTATATTTATAAAAAGTTGGAATTTGTAAGCTAAATCTGCTTAATTTTAGTTGTGTTTGGCATAAAATATTAAAGATGATGTTTAAATTAAAATTAAATGCTTAAGGTTTTGATATGGACGCAATAGATAAAAAGATATTGAGGCAAATTCAGCGTAATGGGAAGTTACAAAATAATGAGTTGGCAACATTGGTTGGGTTATCGCCATCACCATGTTTAAGACGTGTTAAACAACTCGAAGATGATGGAGTGATTGAGCAATATGTAGCTCTGCTAAATGCACAGAAAGTGAATTTGGGTTTAACTGTTTTTGCACGTATTTGGCTAAAAGAACAAGATGCTAAAACAGTGAATCAGTTTGTGGATGCTATACACGACATGCCAGAAGTTGTGGAATGTCAATTAATGGCGGGGGATTGTGATTTCTTTTTAAGAATAGTCGTTGCAGATTTGGATGCTTATAGAACTTTTCAAATTAATAATTTGAATAAAATTACAAGTATTCAAAATGTTAAAACGGAAATTCCATTGCAAAGTATTAAAAAAACAACAGAATTACCAGTGTATTAAAATTTATATACCTTTTAGTGAATAATTATGGGAATAATATTGAATAATTATAAAGGCTTGAGTCGTGTGGGAGTTGAATTCTTTATATGACGTATAAAGTTTGGTTAATTCACTAGGAATTCTGAAAAAGTCGGTGCACAGCTAAAATGAACGTGTTAGACTAGGAGAAATCGGGTGTGCTCCCGATTTTTTTATGCGGATTACTTCCGCGCTGACGAGTATTTAGGTTTACAACATGCCCATTTCAGAGACATGGTTATTACCTGATGGTGTAGCTGATGTATTACCAGAGCAAGCGCAAGTAATTGAAACTTTGCGCCGTGACGCATTGGATTTCCTCGCATCTCGAGGTTATCAATTGGTGTACACGCCTTTCATCGAATACATAGAATCTCTATCTTCTCTTTCCGAATCGAATCAAGATTTAGACTTAGCCACTTTTAAAGTAATTGATCAGCTTTCTGGTCGTTTACTTGGTGTGCGTGCCGATATGACACCGCAAGTGGCACGTATCGATGCGCATGTTCATCAAGTTCAAGGCGTTGCTCGTTACTGCTATGCAGGAACGGTATTACACACAAAACCTCAGGGTTTTAATACCACACGAGCACCACTACAACTAGGTGCAGAGCTTTTTGGTTCAGATAGTATTGATGCAGACGTTGAAATGATCGACGTAATGCTTAATTTACTCAAAACCACAGGATATGAAGATGGAATCCATCTTGATGTCGGTCATGTGGGTTTATTCCGTAGCTTGGTTAAGCACGCAGGAATAAGCAAATCTACTGAAAATCAATTATCAGATTTATATCAACGTAAAGCATTACCAGAGCTTGCAGTCTTTACGGCCGATCTTAATTTTGGTGCAGATTTCTATACGCTTGGGCGTTATTCAAGTGATGTTAAAGCATTACAAGAAAATTTAAGTGCTGCAGTTCTTGAAGATGAAGCATTTAAACTTGCATTAGAAACTTTGCAAACAACATGCCAAGCGATTCAAGCACGTTGGCCTAAGTTGGATATTGGTATAGATGTTGTAGAACTTCGTTCATATCATTATCACACTGGTTTAATGTATGCCGTATATGCGCCAAATCGTGCTGCACCAATTGCACAAGGTGGTCGCTACGATGGTATTGGTGAGCATTTTGGTCGTGCGCGTCCAGCAACAGGCTTTTCTTGTGACTTATACGCATTAAGTGCGGGTCAGTACAAAACAATTAAAAAAGTTGTTGCGCCAAAAGGCACCGAACAAGATTTGTTAAAAGCAATTGAATTAACTCGAGCACAAGGTTTGAGTGTTATTCAATTACTAGGTAATGATGGTTTAGACTCTGTACCATTTGCAACACACCAATTGGTGAGTGTTGCAGGTGAGTGGAAAGTCGAAAAAATTTAATCGCAGAACTGAATGTTCATGTCATTCGGTTTTGTTTTCAATTTTAACAGCATGATGTAATGAGGCTATTATGGGCAAGAATGTTGTGGTACTTGGTACCCAATGGGGCGACGAAGGTAAGGGTAAAATCGTCGACCTGCTCACAGATCAAGCGACTGCGGTTGTACGTTATCAAGGCGGACATAATGCGGGTCATACTCTCGTGGTTGGTGGTAAAAAAACTGTATTACACCTCATTCCATCTGGTATTTTACGTGAAAACGTACTGTGCTTAATTGGTAACGGTGTTGTACTTTCACCTGAAGCACTTATTAAAGAGATGGCTATTTTAGAGGAAGAAGGCGTACCTGTTAAAGAGCGTCTACGTATTTCTCCAAACTGTCCTTTAATTTTGCCTAACCACATCGCACTTGACCAAGCGCGTGAGAAAAAACGTGGTAACGCGAAAATTGGTACTACAGGCCGTGGTATTGGACCTGCTTACGAAGATAAAGTTGCGCGCCGTGCAGTACGTGTTGCGGACTTGGTTCGTGGTGGCGATCATTTGAAAGCTCAATTAGAAGAGCTTCTTGAATACCATAACTTCCAATTAACTCAATTCTACGGTGTAGAAGCAGTTAAATTGGAAGATGTTATTGCACTTTGCGATCAATGGCGTGAAGTTGTTGCACCATTAGTAATTGATGTAACAGGTGAACTTCATAAGTACCGTAAAGCTGGTGATAACATCATGTTTGAAGGTGCTCAAGGTTCACTTCTTGATGTTGATCATGGTACATATCCGTATGTAACATCTTCAAACACAACTGCTGGTGGCGTAAGCTCAGGTTCAGGTTTAGGTCCATTGCACCTTGACTATGTATTGGGTATTACAAAAGCATACACAACACGTGTAGGTGCAGGTCCGTTCCCAACTGAGTTGGTATATGACGCTGCAAATGACGTTGGTGATGCGATTGGTAAACACCTTGGTACAGTTGGTTCTGAGTTTGGTGCATCTACTGGTCGTCAACGCCGTTGTGGTTGGTTTGATGCTGAAATTCTACGCCGTTCTGTAGAAGTAAACTCACTTTCAGGTATTTGCTTAACTAAACTTGACGTACTTGATGGTTTGGAAGAAGTAAAAATCTGTGTTGGTTATGAAGCAGCAGATTCGGGTTGTGTAGGTTCATCTGATGCACTTGCATTTGAAACCTTAAAGCCAATTTACGAAACTATGCCTGGTTGGTCTGAATCTACTTTTGGTGCTAAGTCTTTAGACCAATTGCCAGAAGCAGCAATCAACTACATCAAGCGTATTGAGCAGTTAATTGAATGTCCAATCGACATCGTTTCTACTGGTCCAGACCGTGATGAAACAATCGTATTGCGTCATCCATTTGATGCATAATTTGCTTCAGATGTAAGATTTAAAAAGCCTCGCAAATGCGAGGCTTTTTTTGTTTATATACAAGGATAAAACCTACTAAAGTTGCATTTGAACGAGCTATGCAAACTTTATGTACTTGTTACAATACAAAATTAATAAATATTGAGATATGCAGGATGCAGAACAATATCGCAAGTACCATTTTTTATTCTTTGTTGTTTGCTATGGGTGGCGCACCTACAATTGCAATGTTAATAATAAAAACACAGAATGTTGATGACGCTGTTTTTTATCAAGTATTTATTGGTTTAAGTGTGATTATCGCTTGTATTTTGGTGCCATTTATTTTAATTCAAAATGCATATTTATTTTTTAAGCGTAAAAATGAAATCTTAGAGAAAAAAATTAAACCACTTAGCCAGTTCTATTTTGTATTGAATGCACTTTGCTTGGTATTTTGGTTAATTATTCAATTTATGCTTTGATAAAACATATAATTAATACTGAAATATAATAAAAAAATAGTTGAACATTCTTTTTAGCTGAATATCGATTGATTATAATGATGAAAATAAGTGGAGAAATTTTAATGAATAAAAAACTGTTGATGGCATTGTGTGCCTCAGGTGTGGTTACAATTTCAGGTTGCGCTACATTTGCAGAAATGGCGGGTGCAGACACAACAACTTTAAATGCTGTTGCAACTGAAGGATTTAATAAAACTTTAACTGAAGCGCGTGCAAAAAATACTTTAGATACGTCATCTTCAGTTTATAAGCGCATTAATACAGTTTTTATCAATTTAAAGCCGTATGCAGATCAAATGAATACAACAGGTGTTAAATTTGATTGGCAACTTGCAGTATTGAAGTCAGATCAAGTTAATGCTTATGTTGCCCCAGGTGGAAAGGTTGTTTTTTATACGGGTATTGTAACCAAGCTTAATCTAACTAATGCTGAAATTGCTGCTGTTATGGGGCATGAGATGACGCATGCGCTTGAAGAGCATTCAAAACAAAAAATTGGTGCTGATGCACTTACAAATATTGCATTAGGTGTGGGGTTAAGTGCAGCAGGTGTAGGTGAGGGTGGTACAGCATTAGCACAGCTAGGTTCACAAGTTGGTGTTGGTTTACCATATTCGCGTAGTTTAGAAAGCCGAGCAGATGAAGGTGGTTTATTTTTAATGGCAAGAGCTGGATATAACCCTCAGGCTGCTATTACGCTTTGGGAAAAAATGGCAAAACTTTCTGGTTCTAGTGCTTCAGGAAGTTTCTTTTCTACCCACCCATCAAATAATCAGCGTATAGAAGCAATGCGTAAGAATTTGCCTGCTGCTATGGCAATTTACAATCAAAGTAAAATTAAACGCTCTTAAAAAATAGAGATGTGAAAAAGGATGCTTAGGCATCCTTTTTTTATTTCTAAAAATTAAAGCAGTGCTTTTATGCTTCTCATAAAAATTTAAAGGAGTCCTTAAATTTTCATTAGGGAGCAGGGTTAGGTTGTTGCTTATGAATGGCCTCAATACCTTGTAATACTTCCGCTGAAAGATTGATATCAAAAGCATCAATGTTTTCTTTGAGTTGAGATAGATTTGTTGCACCAATAATAGTTGATGTTACAAAGAATTGTTGCTTGATAAATGCTAGAGCAAGCTGGGTGAGGGTTAAACCATGCTGTTCTGCAAGCTGTGCGTACTGTTCAGTTGCCCATTCACTTTCTGGGTTGCTGTAACGGCTAAAACGAGAAAATAGCGTTACACGGGCATTTTCAGGGCGTGCGCCATTACGGAATTTTCCTGTTAAGTAGCCAAAAGCCAGAGGTGAATATGCCAATAAGCCTATGCCTTCATATTTGGCAATTTCAGACATGCCAGTTTCATAAGTTCTATTTAATAAACTATAAGGGTTTTGAACACTCACAAATTTAGATAGCCCAAGTTTTTCTGCTAAATGTAAAAACTTCATGGTTCCCCAAGGTGTTTCGTTTGATAAGCCGATATAACGAATACGACCTTTTTTAATTTCATCTTGTAAGGCACTTAGTGTTTCTTCAAGTGCTGTAATTTCTTTTGTATTTTCAGCTTCTTCATTGGTATAGCCAAGTTTGCCAAAAAAGTTAGTTGGGCGTTGTGGCCAATGTAATTGGTACAGGTCGATATAGTCTGTTTGGAGGCGCTTTAAATTACCATCAAGTGCAGAGGAGATATCTGAAGCATTAAACCGTGTTTGACCATCACGAATATGGCTACCACCTTGTGAAGGGCCTGCAATTTTAGAGGCTAAAAATAGTTGATTACGACCACCGTTCTGCTGAATCCAGTTGCCAATAATACGTTCTGTTGCGCCTTGAGTTTCGGGCTTTGGAGGAACAGGGTACATTTCGGCTGTATCCCAAAAATATAACCCACGATCCAAAGCATACTCAAGTTGCTGGAATGCTTCTGATTGAGTGTTTTGCTCTCCAAAAGTCATGGTTCCTAAACAAACTTCAGGTAAAAGAATACCTGTATTGGCAAGTGGTTTAAATTGCATGTGAATTTGCTCTCAATAAACGTAGATATATTTTTAAGCCTCTCGGTGAATAGACGCAAGGCTTATATTGAAATCATTGTGTGTAAAAGGTTAGTGAAAAGTTGAGTTAGGTGAATTTTAGATATAAAAAAAGCAAATCAGGAGATTTGCTTTTTTACTTCAAACAGACCGTTAATCTTCAGTGTCTGCATAAGCACTTTCTTCAACAGCTTCTAAAGAAGCATCAAAGATTAAAATTGCTTTACCGTCAGTTTCGATCATGCCTTGTTCTTCTAATGTTTTAAGAACACGACCAACCATTTCACGTGAACAACCTACAATTCGACCAATTTCTTGGCGTGTGATGCGAATTTGACGACCGTTCGGTAAAATCATCGCTTCTGGCTGAGATGAAAGGTCGATTAAACAACGTGCAATACGACCAGAAACATCAATAAATGCAAGGTCTGTTACTTTACGAGTTGTATTTTTTAAGCGACGTACTAACTGAGCAAATACAGCATAGCTTAAGTCTGGAAATTGTTTGCTTAGTTCATGGAAGTTTTCATAAGTCACTTCGGCAATTTCACACACGTCGCGAGTACGAACTTCCGCAGTACGTTGTGGATTTGATTCGAATAGACCCATTTCCCCAAAAAAGTCCCCTGGATTTAAATACGCAACCACAATTTCACGATCATCATCTTCGCGAAGGATGATTGATACAGACCCTTTAAGGATTAAGTATAAAGATTTAGATTCCGACCCCGAGTCAATAATTGTTGTACGTTTTGGATAACGATTAATATATGCACGCTTTAGTAATGCTTTAACTGAGTCAGGCAATTGACCCGGTGATAGGGCATCGGTGCTTAGTTGTGAAAAATTTGAAGTCATACTAACAGTTCCGAAAATGGATAAATAATAGATCGCATAAGATCTAGTATGAACGTGCCACACATGGGCTGAAATTCCGTCTCAACCCAAATTATGTTAGTGTACAGGTACACTGTAAATTTATAGCTTTTTTTAGGGACTTGCAATGCAAACAAGCGTTCATTGGTTAGAGAATGTTGCTTTTGAGGCAAAATCGGATAGCGGTCATACAATTACGATGGATGGATCACCTGAATATGGTGGTGAAAATCGTGGACCACGTCCCATGGAATTAATATTAATGGGTCTTGGTGGTTGTGCATCGTTCGATATTGTGACTATTTTAAAAAAATCTCGCCAAGATGTGACCAATGTTGTGTGTCAGTTAAAGGCTGATCGTGCGGATACAATCCCTGCAGTATTTACTAAAATTCATTTGCATTTTGTTGTGTCAGGTCGTGCTATTAAAGAGAAGCAGGTCGCAAAAGCAGTCGAACTTTCTGCTGAAAAATACTGTTCTGCTAGCAAAATGTTATCAGATGGTGGTGTTGTGATTAGCCATGATTTTGAAATTATTGAAGCCGAATAATTAAAATTGTAAGCAAATGTAATATTTTTAAAGATCGATTTTTAATCGATCTTTAATTTAGATATTTTAAAATATAAGTTATTAATTATTAAATAAAAATACAATTGAATCTGTTTAATGAATGACATTTCTATTAATTTATAAGCCTAGCCTTGAAATAAGACTTATGAAGACCCATATTATAGCAGAGCTATATGCTTTATATTTGTATTTAAACATTTGAAAAATATAAATAAAAATGAATAAAAAGATTTGAAATTTGATGTAATACCTCCATATAAGATTCAAGTAAAAAATTTGTTGTGAGGTAAAACAAGAATGCGTTTTGAAAAATTTACAAATCGCCTGCAGCAATCTTTGTCAGACGCTCAATCTCTAGCAATGGCTAAAGACCATACATCTATTGATGGTATTCATATTCTTGCCATTTTATTAGAAGAAGCTTCTAACCTAAGTATGTTGCAACAAGCGGGAACAAATATTCCTGAATTGCAAAAAAAATTACAGCAGGCTTTAGCTGATGCACCGACATTGGCAAATCCGACTGGTGATTTACATTTAAGTCCAGATGCAGTCAAAATTTTAAATTTAGCAGATAGCTATGCACAAAAAGTGGGTGATGAATTTGTTTCGACAGATTGGGTCATGTTGGCTTTACTTGAAGTTGGTGCAACTAAAACATTGTTAACAAGCGTTGGTGTAAACAAAGACAATTTACGCAATGCCATTGAAAAAATTAGAGGGAATGACAAAGTGATGAGCAACAATCATGAGGATCAACGTGATTCACTCAGTAAATATACGATAGATTTAACTGAGCGAGCGGTGGCTGGAAAACTTGATCCTGTTATTGGACGTGATGATGAAATTCGTCGTACAGTTCAAGTATTGTCACGTCGTACTAAAAATAACCCTGTTTTAATTGGCGAACCTGGTGTTGGTAAAACAGCTATTGTTGAAGGTCTTGCTCAACGGATTATTAATCGGGAAGTACCAGAAAGCTTACAAGGTAAGCGAGTTTTATCATTAGACTTAGGTGCATTACTTGCAGGTGCTAAATATCGGGGTGAGTTTGAAGAGCGCCTAAAAGCCGTACTCAATGATTTGGCAAAACAAGATGGTGAAGTCATTCTCTTTATTGATGAGCTTCATACGCTTGTTGGTGCAGGTAAAACCGATGGTGCAATGGATGCGGGTAATATGTTGAAACCTGCTCTTGCACGTGGTGAGCTGCGCTGTGTGGGTGCAACAACGCTAGATGAATATCGTCAGTATATTGAAAAAGATGCTGCGCTTGAACGTCGTTTCCAAAAAGTTCAGGTCGATGAACCTTCTGTAGAAGATACAGTGGCGATTTTACGTGGCTTAAAAGAGCGCTATGAAGTGCACCATGGTGTGAAAATTTTGGACTCTGCCATTATTGCAGCAGCAAAAATGTCGCATCGTTATATCACAGATCGTCAATTGCCCGATAAAGCGATTGATTTGATTGATGAGGCTGCATCTCGTATTAAAATGGAATTGGATTCAAAACCAGAGCCATTAGATAAACTTGAACGTCGTTTAATTCAGTTGAAACTTCAACTTGAAGCTGTGAAAAAAGATGAAGATGCTGGCAGTAAAGCTGAAATTGAACATCTTGAAAAGCAAATTGACGAAGTGCAAAAAGAGTATAGCGATTTAGAAGAAATTTGGATTGCTGAAAAACGCTTGGTTCAGGGCGATCAACAAATTCAGGCGGAATTGGATCAGGCACGTATTACTTTGCAAAAAGCACAACGTGAAAATGATTTATCTGAAATGGCTCGCTTGCAATATGGCGTCATTCCAGGACTTGAAAAACGTTTAAGTGAAGAAGAGGCAACTGAAGAAAAAGCAGAACCTAAACTTTTACGTAATAAAGTGACTGATAATGAAATTGCAGAAGTTGTTAGTGCCGCAACAGGTATTCCTGTAGCTAAAATGATGCAAGGCGAACGTGAAAAACTTCTTCAAATGGAAGATTTCTTACACAAACGTGTTGTTGGTCAAAGTGAAGCGGTTGTTGCTGTATCGAATGCGGTACGTCGTTCACGTGCAGGATTATCTGATCCGAACCGTCCAAGTGGTTCATTCTTATTCCTTGGACCAACGGGTGTGGGTAAAACTGAATTGACTAAAGCACTTGCGAATTTCTTATTTGATAGTGACGATGCGATGGTTCGAATCGACATGTCCGAATTTATGGAAAAACACAGTGTAAGTCGTTTAGTGGGTGCACCTCCGGGCTATGTAGGTTATGAGGAAGGTGGTGTGCTAACGGAAGCTATTCGCCGTAAGCCTTATAGTGTTGTGTTATTTGATGAAGTTGAAAAAGCACATCCAGATGTATTTAACATCTTATTGCAAGTATTGGATGATGGTCGTTTAACCGACTCACAAGGTCGAATTGTAGACTTCCGTAATACCGTTATTGTGATGACATCTAACTTAGGTTCGCAAGATGTTCGTGAATTAGGTGATGGTGCATCGGAAGATGAAGTACGTGCGGTTGTGATGGGTGCGGTAAATCAGCATTTCCGTCCAGAGTTTATTAACCGTATTGATGAGTTAGTGATTTTCCACTCATTGAAAAAAGAGCAAATTCGTGGCATTGCAGATATTCAATTGAGCCGTTTACGTGAGCGTTTAGCAGAGCGTGATTTAAGCTTAACTGTAGATGATAGTGCTTTTGACTTGTTAATTGATGCTGGATTTGACCCAATTTTTGGTGCACGTCCATTGAAACGAGCGATTCAACAGCAAATTGAAAACCCGTTAGCACAAAAAATCTTGTCAGCAGATTTTGTGGCAGGAGATACGATTATTGCTTATGTGGATAATGGTCAGTTAAGTTTTGATACGTTAAAGCTGAACTAATTTCACGGGGTCTAAATATCTAATTAATAGTTGCATACTAAAAGTAAGTTTGTTGATTTAGATATAAAAGATTGAGAGATAAAAAAACCGAGCTTAGGCTCGGTTTTTTTCTATACAAAATTTACGCTTCATTTTTTGGATGTGAAATTTTCCAAGCACGGTGAATTTTTGTATTACGTTTAAAGTCTAAACCAATCGTTTCATTCGAAATTTCTTGAACATCGTAGAATGCTAAGATTTCTTCATCCATTTCAAAACCACGGTAGTTATTTGAGAAGTATAACGTACCATCTGTAGTTAAGCGGTTCATTGCACGTTTAAGCAATGACAAATGGTCACGTTGAACATCAAAAGTACCGTGGAACTTTTTCGAGTTTGAGAAAGTTGGTGGGTCAATGAAGATTAATTCATATTGTTCATGACCTTCTTTCAACCATTCAAAGCAGTCACTAGCAAAGAATTGGTGTTGTTCATCTGCATGGTCAACAGTTAAACCATTTAAAACAAAGTTTTCTTTAGACCAGTTTAGGTATGTATTCGATAAATCGACACTTGTAGTACTTGCAGCACCGCCTAATGCAGCATGCAAGCTTGCTGTAGAAGTGTAGCTGTATAAGTTTAGGAAGTGTTTACCTTTGGCTTCAGCAGCAATACGTAAACGCATTTGACGGTGATCTAGGAATAAACCAGTGTCTAGATAGTCTGTTAAGTTCACTAAAATTTTAGCTTTACCTTCTTGTACGATAAAGCGTTTAGATGCAGTACTTTGTTTAGTGTACTGAGTTTTACCTTCTTGGCGAGCACGTGTTTTAATGAAAATTGCATCACGACCTAAACCTGTTACAGAGCGAATGGCTTGTAAAGCAAGGTTAAAACGACGTTTTGCTTTTTCAGGATCAATTTGTTTTGGTGGTGCATATTCTTGCACGTGTAAACGATCGCCATATAAATCGACTGCAACGTTAAAGTCAGGTAAATCTGCATCATATAAACGTAAGCAGTAGATATTCTCTTTGACTGCCCATTTTTTTAGATTCTGCATGTTTTTCGTTAAACGATTTGCAAACTCCATTGCACCTTCAATTTCTTCAAATTGTTGAGGTTGCCAATCTGCAAGGAATGGTTTGCTTACTGTTGCAGGTTTAATTGTGCCGAAACGAATATAAATTGGTAATTTACCATTCATTAAGCGCAAAATTTGTGGGTTGTTAAATGCAAGAACATCGGCTTGTTCAACTTGTGAAGCAATAACCGCAGCTGCTTGATTTGGGAAATGCTTTTGTAATAAAGCAGATAAACCTAAATACAATGCACGGTTAGATGCTTTTTCACCTAAGCGTTCACCATAAGGAGGGTTGGTCACAACAAATGACACTTTGCCTTCATTTTCAAAATCAGGCCAGTCTGCAAGAGTGCGTTCTTCAATTTGAATTTGATCTAAAATAGATTCAAAACCAGCTGCAATAATATTTTGTTTGGTTGCTTTTACCGCTTCCCAATCTGCATCAAATGCGTAGAACTTAGGTAATGGTTTTTCTAGCGCAATTTTATGGCGTTCAGCTGCTTCGGCTTTAATATCCATCCAAAGTTCATGGTTATGACCATTCCAACCATTGAAGCCGAAACGACGTACTAAACCAGGCGCACGGTCAGTCAAAATGAATAATGATTCGATAATGAACGTACCTGAACCACACATTGGGTCAAGAATAATGTCAGGATTTTTTTCAGCTAATTTTGCTTTTTGTAGGATTGCTGCTGCAAGGTTTTCTTTAATAGGGGCATCTGTCATAAAACGACGGTAGCCACGTTTATGTAAAGAATCACCTGATAAATCTAGGCAGTAAGTATGCTCAGTTTTACCCGCAAGAATAAACATTGTAATTTCAGGTTGTTTTGTATCGATGCTAGGGCGTTTACCCACCGCTTCCATAAACGAGTCAACCACACCATCTTTTGCACGTAAAGTTGCAAACTGTGTGTTTACTTTAATGTCACGTTCTACATGTAAGCGAATAGCAAAGGTACTTTGTGGTGCAAAAATAAGCGACCAATCGAAGCTAATTGCACCTTCATAAAGCTCTTCAGCGACATCACGAGCATCATGTGAAAACTCTATCTCATGTGTATGAATAGGCATAAGAACACGAGATGCAAGGCGAGACCACATACAAATACGGTAGGCATTTTCTAAATTGCCTTGGAAAATTAAACGACCAGGTAGGCGTTCTATGTTTTGAATACCTAAACCTTCCATTTCTTCTTGGAGCAAGGTTTCAAGTCCATCTGCACAGGTAACCCAATATGTAGAAAGACGTGGTTTCGAATTCATGTAAATTTCCAAAAGCAAAAAAGCAATCTGCTATTTTAACGTATTTTCATGCTTTTGGGCTGATGAACTACAGAACATATATAGGAAAATTTATAACTTATGATTTAAAAATTAAAAAATAGTAAAAAAAGCATGTTTGTTCCCACTCAGTTTTGCTGAAGTTATCAAAAATTAAATAGAAATTTATAAGTTGGTATGGCTTTTGCTTAAATTAAAAACATAAATCTTTAAAGTTTAATTGTTGAAGGAGTTTTCATGGAAGATGAATTGTTTGGTGGATTAGTTGCTAAAAATGAAGCTTTTTCTACAGCAACTTTAATTTACACCAGATTAAGACGAGTAACTGGTCGTGTATTGGATGCAGCTTATTTGGCAGAAAATACTCAATATGTACAACACGTAGCAGCACTTATTCAAGCAACAGGCGATGTTGAGTTGCTTAAGCTTTTAGATAAATTGAAAACTGCTTTAGGTGTTGGTATAGATGTTAAAGAAATAGAACTAGATGAAAAGAAACAAAATTTAGAAATAAAGCTTGAGCCAAGTTATCAAGCAACAGAGGAAGAAGTATATAAAGCGCAGGTGTCACATCACTATATAGGAAGTTTGCGTTAAGAAAGACCAGTGAAGAAAAAAGGGGGTATTTGTTTTGTATAGGGGAAATAAGAAAAACTGAAAACATTACAATACTGAAAAGATAAGAATTAAAAGATAAGAATTAAAATTACAATTTTATTGAGTTAAGCCACTCAAGTAACCTTAAAACAGTTACTTGAGTTTTTTTTATCTTCTTATAGCAATTTTAGAAATTAGCTTTGAAGAGGGTAAATTTTTAACTTGTCTGTATTGCTAGAAAATAGATTAGAAAACCACATTATCACTCGTTGAAAAATATTTGCTTCTTCAACTTGAACATCTTGGTCTAAATGAAGGGTATTGATAAGCACGTTATTTTGATAAACCTGAATGGTTGCAAGTTGCATTACTTTTGCAATAGGTGCAATCATTTCGTTAGGTTTTACCTGAACGTCATAACGTGTATTAGTTTGTGTAAGTGGATTAATTTGTTGAAGCGTACCATTTCCAGTATTTAACATGATGCGCTGATTTACTTTGTCGTAAGTTGCTAAATCGATTGCATAGTTCTGGTCATATAGCGAAACTGTTGCATATTTGGGTTCGCTTGCAGTGACTTTAAACATTTTTAAAGTCGATTTAACGACAGGGATATCTGCAATAGTTTGTTTTTCTTTTACCACAACTTCATTACGTGTGTAGGCATAAGCTAAATTCAGCAGAGTTTGCGCTACTTCAGCACGTTTAACTGCACTTTTTGCACCCATTACGACCACAATTAAGCGACGATCTGGGGTATTTAAATCTTCCGTTGGGCGGTGTGCTGTTAATGTGAGGTTATAGCCTGCTGCACGGGTAAAACCTGTTTTTAAGCCATCGACACTTGGATCTGTTTTTAATGCTAGGTTTGTTGCATGGTGAAAGCGTTGGTTGTAGCTAAAACTAGGCATGATTGAATAATGTAAATATTCAGGCGTTTGTTTTGTAACAGCTTGACCTAAAAGTGCCATATCGTGTGCAGATGAAAAGTGATCATCCATCGTGATACCCGCAGGATTTGAAAAATGTGTGTCTTTCATTCCTAATGCTTGAGCTTCTTTATTCATACGCTGAACAAAGGCAGGCACTGAGCCTGAAATACGTTCTGCAAGCGTAACAGCTGCATCATTTGCAGACATGACAATTAAACCTGCAAGTAACTGATCGACTGAAATGGTTTCAGTAGGCTTGAGGTACATTTGAGATTCATCCCACTGAACTGTATTGACTACAGGTGTAGCAGTAATAATTTCATTTTTAGATAAACGACCTGCTTCAATTTCTTTAAATGCAATATAAGCGACCATCATTTTAGTCATAGAGGCGGGCGCTCTTTGCACATGGCTGTTATGTTCTGCAATCACTTGACCCGATTGAGGGTCTAGAATAGTCCAAGCTTCAGCTTCCACACTTTGTGGAACGATATTTAAGAGGGCAGCTTGGGTTAAAGTTGAACACAATAAACTCAATATTGTGAGTACATAAATAACAGCTTTCAATGAAAATCCTTAGTCAAGTCAGGCCGAGACTGTAGTAGCGCAAAAGAGGGTAAATGCTATGCCTTTTTTTTCAAGCTGACTAGTCAAAAATGCAGACATTTAAGACAGTTCAGCACTGTATTTAAAAAAAATGATAAGCTAGAACTAAGTTTTGTAAAATATATTTTGAATTGCCTATTATGCTGCATTATCAAATCGAATTTGACGATTACCGTCAACATCTTGTACACGTAACACTTCGCTTTTTGGCAGATCCTACGCAAGTTTTGAGCTTGCCAACTTGGATTCCAGGTAGTTATTTAATTCGTGAGTTTTCTAAGCATATCGAATCTGTAAAAGCATCGGATGAAGATGGTCGTCTTTTAAAAATTAGTAAATTTGAAAAGAACAAATGGCGTTTGTTTAATACAGATCATGAGCTGATTACGGTTGAATATGATGTATATGCCTATGACTTATCTGTACGTGGCGCGTATGTAGATCAAAATCGTTTATATATTAACCCTGCATGTGCTTGTATTGGCTTGGTTGGGCAGGAAGATAAACCTGTAGAAATTGAAGTGTTTTTACCGCCAGAGTTAAAACATTTCCAATTGGCAACGGGTTTAGAATCTAAAAGCTTAGTAAAAGGTCGTTATACCTTAAAAGCGAAAAACTATGCAGAATTAATTGATTCACCATTTGAGTTGGCAGATCAAACACGTTTTGCTTTTGAAGCGAATGGCATTGCACATGAGTTTGTGGTTTCAGGTCAGCACAAAATGAATGCTGAACGTATGAAACAAGATATTGAAAAAATCTGTGCGACAGAAATTTCAATGTTTGGTTCTGCGCCATTTAAAAACTATACCTTTATGACGATGGCAACTGCTAACAGTTATGGCGGTTTAGAGCATCCGAATAGTACAAGCTTAATTAGCCCACGTGATGATTTACCAAAAGCCAATGAGCCTGTAGAACCATCTGAAAATTACCAACGCTTTTTAGGTTTATGTAGCCATGAATATTTCCATTCTTGGTTGGTGAAATTTATCCGTCCTGAAAACTTTGTAAATTACGATTTAAACCGTGAAGGCTATACGTCTTTATTGTGGATTTTTGAAGGTTTCACTTCGTATTATGATGATTTAATTTTGCTTCGTAGCGGTGTAATTAACCAAGATTCATACATTAAATTGTTAAAAGCACAAATTGATCGTTATTTACAAAACCCAGGTCGTGGAATTCAAACGGTTGCAGAAAGTAGTTTTGATGCTTGGGTAAAATTCTACCGTCAAGATGAAAACTCGAATAACGCAGGTACAAGCTACTACAACAAAGGTTGTTTGGTTGCGCTGTGCTTAGATTTGGGCTTGCGTTTACGTGGTTCTAGCTTAGATGCCTTAATGCGTAAATTGTACGAAAATGCACAAAAGGGCATTCAAGTACATGAAGGTACAATTTATGAATTGTGTGAAGCGCTTACAGGTGATGATTGGTCTGAACAAATTAATCACTTGATTAATACCACAGATGAATTGCCTTTAGATCAGTTATTCCCTGAATTTGGTGTTTCTTATACTTTAAAAAATGACAAGACTTTGCCATTTGGTTTGAAACTTGCCGATAAGCCTGAAGGTGTTGTGGTTCAGTCTGCACGCCGTGATGGTGTTGGTGCTAAAGCAGGTCTTTCTGCTCAAGATGTGATTATTGCCATTGATGGTTTAAAAGCGTCTGTAAAATTACTTGAGCAATATGCGAAAGAGGAAGGCGTGTTTACTGTTTATGCGTTCCGCCGTGATGAGTTAATGCAGTTTGAAGTGAATGCTTCGGGTTCTGTTTTAGCGGAAGTTGTGCTTAAAGTTGAAGATGCTGTAAAAGCGGAAAAATGGTTTAAAGCTTAATTGCATATAGTAGAAAGACCATGTAAAACCCATACTTAGGTATGGGTTTTTTATTGCCTAAAATTAAATATTTATGAGTAGAAAAATAAAGTGAATGAGAGAAGTTCTAAATTTTCGGTTTGGATGACAATTTTATGGCTAGGTGGAATATTTGGCTTTTATATATTGGGGGTGTTTGAAAGACCTACATCTTTTAATGAGTTAGGTGATTTTTTAGCAGGTGTTTTTGCTCCAGTCGCTATATTTTGGATTGTTGTGGGATATAACCTACAGTCGAAAGCTTTAAAAATAAGTATGGATAGTTTGAATACTCAAAATATACTAATGAAAAGGAATCAAAATAAGTTAGAACCATTTATTAAAGTAAATACTAAGAGTATAAAACCTTGCAATCTAATAGATAATATTGAAAGGAGAACAGAAAAGTCTCTTGATTTTTGTTTCGTGTTAAAAGCAGAGAAAAATGAAGCAAGAGAAATAGAGATTTTGGATATTGATGGAGTCATGACTGTTGAGAGAAAAAATGAACTAAAAAGAGATGAAGAATACGAGTTTCATATTTTTATAAATGAGTTTAATGAAGATATACTTTTTAAAGATGGTAAAAATTTAAGATATAAGATTCGCTATCAAAGTATATTAGGGGATGTAAGAGAAGACTTTTATCATTTTCAGGTTGTTGAGAAAAATGGGAATTATAAATATATGGCAGCTTCGCTATTAAAAAGACATTATGATACTAAAAGATATTATTAAAAAAACCCCTCAATTGAGGGGTTTAATTTATAACAAACTTCTAAATCTTAACGACCATTACGTCCGCGACCACGTGGCGCTTTCGTATTCGGGCGCGTAGTACCATTGGTTCTACGTTTCGGCTTCTCGCTATCATCCATCTGCCAAATACGCTTCGTACCAGACTTCTTCACAGAACCATCTTTATTCTTACGAACCATCGGCTTACCACCAGTACCACCCGGTTTTTTCACATAAGAACGAGAACGGTACGGCTCTTCCGCAGGCACATTTTGAAAGTCAGGATATAAAAGCGGTTCAATCTCTTTAATTTCACCTGGTTTTAATTGCATTTGCACTAAATCGATTTGACCAATTTTAGTACGAATTAAACGCAAAGTCGGGAAACCAACAGCAGAAGTCATACGACGAACTTGACGGTTACGACCTTCACAAATAGAAATTTCAACCCAAGACGTTGGTACAGACGCACGGAAACGAACAGGAGGAGTACGCTCCCACAACCATTCAGGCTCTTCAACTTTTTCCGCACGTGCAGGCAAAGTCATACCATCTTTAAGTTCTACGCCTTTACGAAGTTGCTCAAGCGCTTCTTCAGTTACATCACCTTCAACCTGAACTAAGTAAGTTTTAAACTTCTTGTTTTCAGGGTTAGTAATATATTGGTTTAAACCACCGTGATCGGTTAAAAATACTAAACCTTCAGAGTCCATATCTAAACGACCAGCCAAACGAAGTGTTGGATCGTTTACAAAGTCCGCCATAGTTTGATGTTTTTCATCGGCACGAAATTGTGAGAGAACGTCATAAGGTTTGTTTAAAATGACGATTTTCATAAAAATGCTTCTTTAATAAAGATAAATACTGAAATGCTTAAGATTTATTCGATGGAGAAATATCATGATTTCTCATTAAATCTTAAAAAAACGAAAATTAGATGACACTATTATGCTTTAAGATCGCTCGAAAGTATTGTAAATCGCCAAATTTTTTTCAAAGTTCTTTGTTTTACAGCTTTAAAGCCACGAATTTGCAAATAAAGAGGTTTAATTTGAAAAGTAATTTTCATCTTAGTTAGCTTTTATTGTTATTTCTTGTGTGAACTATGACACTGTAAGGACTGTCTTATTTGAAATGTGATTAGTGAGAGTTTAAGACGCGAAAGAGAAAGCTTGTTGAGCCTGTGCTAAAAGATAAAAGGATGAGAATGAGTAAATAACATAAATATTCAAAAAGTCCATTTCTGGGATTGTTTAGAAAATAGTGGTGAATCAAATATAATGATAAAACAAGAATGGTTGAAATAATGAAAGACATGAGATAATTCACTCAAACGTATATTAGAATTAAAACATATTTATCATTTTTTATATTTGATAAAAGTCACAATTAGAAAATGTAATTTGGAGTAAAAAAATTAAATTGTTTATGGTGTTTGGTTTTGTTGGAATTCATCTTTAAAATTCATAACTTAGCATTTTGATAAAACTATGTAATTGAAATTATTATTGGATATTTAATTTTTAATTGTAAATCTTTGCGTGTATTTGTTCATTTGTTGCGAGCTTAGACTGCAACTTCCTTAGGAATGTCTGTATAATATGTTGACTTAGCATATAAGGAATCCACCATGCATTTGGCGGCACTGCATACTCCGAGCCAGATTCAGCTCAACCAAAACGGAAACCTAAAGCATTTTTTGACCATTGAAGGTCTATCTAAAGAAACTCTCACAAAAATATTGGACACAGCACAGTCCTTTTTTAATGACCAAAATCAGCTAATTACCAACAACCTTTTAGAAGGTCGTACGGTAATGAACCTCTTCTTTGAAAACTCAACACGTACACGTACTACATTTGAAGCAGCGGCAAAACGTCTTTCTGCAAATGTTTTGAATATTGATATTGCACGCTCAAGCACATCTAAAGGTGAAACACTACGTGACACGCTTTGGAACTTAGAAGCAATGGCAACAGATATTTTCGTTGTACGTCATTCGTCTTCAGGTGCAGCACACTTTATTGCAAAAGATGTTTGTCCAAATGTGGCAATCATTAATGCGGGTGATGGGCGTCATGCACATCCGACTCAAGCAATGTTAGACATGCTCACGATTCGCCGTGAAACCAAGAAAAATTTTGAAGATATGAGTGTTTCCATTATTGGTGATATTAAGCATTCACGTGTAGCACGTTCAGATGTTGCAGCATTACAAACATTGGGCTGTAAAGATATTCGTGTGATTGCGCCAAATACCTTACTTCCACATGGTTTTAATGACTATAGCGAAGGTATTCGCTTATTCAATAAAATGGAAGATGGTGTTAAAGATTGTGATGTGATCATTACTTTGCGTATTCAAAATGAACGTATCGATTCACCCGCATTATCTTCACAAGCCGAATTCTACAAAATGTATGGCTTAAACAAAGAGCGTTTGGCTTTGGCAAAACCTGATTGCATCGTGATGCATCCGGGTCCTATGAACCGTGGTGTGGAAATTGACTCAAGCATTGCTGATGGTTCTCAATCGGTTATTTTGCATCAAGTAACAAATGGTATTGCTGTTCGTATGGCGGTATTGGCACTTGCAATGCAAGGTCAACTTGAAGATCAGGGTTTGTTAGAAGCGATTGTAGGTTAAGGGAAAGTCATGAGTATTGTAAAAATTGAAAATGTACGTGTCTTAGACCCAATTGCTAAAACTGACAGCGTGCAAACGGTATATGTTGAAAATGGTAAATTGGTTGCTGCAACAACTGATATTGCTGAAACGATAGATGGTCAAGGTAAATGGTTAATGCCAACCATGGTCGATTTGTGCGCGCGTTTACGTGAGCCCGGTCAGCAACAACATGGTACGTTAAAATCTGAAGGTAAAGCCGCACGTGAAAATGGCGTATTGCATGTATTTACCCCACCAGATTCGCAGCCTATCGTACAAGATAATGGTGCGCTTATTCATGGCTTAGTTGAAAAAGCGATGTTAGATGGCGGTATTTATCTTCAAGTGATTGGTGCACAAACTCAAGGCTTACTTGGCAAGCAACCTGCCAATATGGCAGGTTTGAAAAAGGGTGGATGTACAGCTGTTTCAAATGCGTATGCAACTTTTGAAAATGATGATGTTGTACTTCGGACTTTAGAATATGCAGCAGGCTTAGATATGACTGTGGTGTTCTATGCAGAAGAACATCAAATTGCTAAAGATGGTTGTGTACACGAAGGCTTTATTGCGTCTCGTCAAGGTTTACCAATGATTCCAACATTGGCAGAGACAGTTGCGATTGCAAAATATTTGTTAATGATTGAAGCGACTGGTGTTCAAGCTCACTTTGGCTTGTTGTCTTGTGGTGCTTCTGTTGAACTGATTCGTGCTGCTAAAGAAAAAGGCTTAAATATCACATGTGATGTTGCAATGCATCAATTGCACTTAACCGATCAATTGATTGATGGTTTTAACTCGCTTGCACATGTACGTCCACCATTACGCTCTGAACAAGATAAAGAATTACTCCGTCAAGGTGTAAAATCTGGTGTAATTGATGCGATTTGTACGCACCATGAGCCTTTATCGAGTTCTGCGAAAATGGCACCATTTGCTGAAACTTTAGCAGGCTTCACAGCTTTTGATACGTACATACCATTAGGTGTTCAACTTATTAATGAAGGTTTATTAGAACCATTAGAGTGGGTTGAAAAAGTAACAGTTGCACCAGCAAAAGTTGCCAATATGTATGATCGTTGGGTGGCGGAGTCTGGTTTGGTGTTAATAGATCCTGAACTTGAGTGGACATTAACTAAAGATTCAATGATCTCTCAAGGCAAGAACACGCCGTTAATTCAGCAAACTGTAAAAGCAAAAGCAATGAGAACTTTTTCAGCTTAATTGTGTTTGATGATATGTGGTAAAGAGTAAAAGTCAGCTTCGGCTGGCTTTTTTGTTACACAAATATATAAATAAAGGAAATTAAAATATTTTACTTAGAATAAAAAATAACCTATAAGTACAAGTAATTACATAAAAATCGTGGGGGCGAGATGTCTTTAAATATAATTAATTTATTAAAAATGCATGTAACGCCTATTGTACTTGCAGATGAAAATGAATATTTATTATTTAAAAAACAAGCACTCACAGATTTTTATACAATTTTATTAACGGCTATTAATTCTAAGCCAGAGTTATTTGAGCAATTACACAACCAAATTGAGCCAGATATAACTGAAATTTTTGATAATAACGCTAATATTACACAGCAAATTTTAAATTACATTAGTGGGGAGGCATCCACACAAGATGTGAATAGGTTGTTAAATGCATCATTGGCGCCATCTTTAAATTTATTGGTTAGTGAGGCGGGTTCAAGTGATGTGCAAGTCATTGAACATTTGGTGAAAGGGCAAATGCCAGTGTTATTGAATACCTTGCCACATTGGTCAGTCGATTTACTAGAAATGGCGGGAATTCAGTATTCGATTACAGAAATAAGAGAAGAGCTAAAACAGCCTGAAAAATTAAACTCTCGTTCTAAGCACAAGAAAAAATCATTTCCAATGCATTATGTTGTTATAGTTATATTAATTATTTTGGTATTCATGATTGTAAGAGCATTCATAAAACATGAATCAGAAAATAAAAAAACGGATCATATTGATGCAGCAGTTTCAGAGGTGATACCCACAACGTCCAATTCTGTTGAGCAAGTAAATTCTAAGCCTTTAGTAAATAATCCTTTACCTGAAATTGAGCAAGCCGTTCAGCCTGTTTCAAGTACTGAAAGAATGGATGAAACGCAATAAAATGTTCCATAGATTTATTTAAAAATCGATCATGTATTAAAAGGACGAATTGATTCGTCCTTTTTTTATTGGCATGCTGTAGCAAAGAAAAGTTGTGAATGAATCATGAAAATTAGTTTTATTGGTGCGGGGCGGGTTGCATATCATTTGGCAAAGGTCTTAAGCATTCATCATCAGATTGTTCAGGTTTATAGCCGTACTTTTGACAAAGCTGAAGGGCTTGCACAACAAGTAAAGGCTCAAGCCATTTCAAATTATGAAGATCTCGATCAAAACATAGATTTAATGATTATTGCGGTAAGTGATCAATCTATTGCAAAAGTTATAGAAAGCTTAAGCTTAAAGCTGAAAGATGTATGTATTGTGCATACATCGGGAAGTACGCACTTAAATGTATTAACGAAATTTCATGAAAAATCGGGAGTATTTTATCCGTTGCAAACCTTTAGTTTGGAACGTGAAATAGACTGGGAAAATACGCCTTTATTTATTGAGGCAACAAATATACAGGATTTGTCAAACTTACTTGATCTTGCAAATAGCCTAAGCAACAGGGTTTATTCATATAATTCGGAACAGCGTTTAAGTCTGCATTTGGCTGCGGTATTTACTTGTAACTTTAGTAACTATTGTTATGACATGGCAAAACAAATTGTAGATGCCAAACATGTAGATTTCAGCCTGCTATATCCTTTAATTCAAGAAACTGCAAATAAGGCGTTGGTGAATGATCCAAAAGAGATGCAGACAGGACCAGCCATGCGTGGTGATGAAAATATTATTCGCATGCATAGCAATATGTTAATACAAGATCAGCGAGAAGACTTAAAGTCTGTATATACGTTACTGAGTCAGCAAATTTTAGAACGTCATCAATCCTAAAAATTTTCAAATGAGCTTAGTATTAAGCTGAAAAGGAGGATGTTGTGGCAAAAGACTTTCAAAGTCTACATGTAGTAAACAGGTATGATGAGCATATTCGTCAACTTATACCTGGCTACGATTTGGCTCATCAACATATTCAAGCTTTATTAAAAGTTGATGTATTCAATGAATATGCACGAGTTTTGATTGTTGGCTGTGGAACAGGTTATGAGCTTTCATATTTGCTACAACGTTTTCCAAAATGGACATTTGTCGTAACCGAATTATCAGAAACGATGCTGAGTAAAGCGAAACAAAATGTTCAGCAATATAATATTGATAACAGAGTAGAGTTTATTTTGGGTGACTTCGCTGTAAATGACTTTGCTGATCGATATAGTGATGCCAGTTTTGATGTTGTGCTGACTATTTTAGTGAGTCATTTTGTAGAATATGAAACAAAGCCTAATTTTTTTAAAAATATTTATACAGTTTTAAAACAAAATGGCATCTTTATTACGTTCGATTTAATGAAATTCAAATCTAAAAAAGAAGCTGAATTGTTAAAATGCATTTGTATGCAAAATGGACTGAGTGAAAAGCAGGCTTCCACAATGCTCAGTCGTTTAGAAGATGATTTTTATCCTTTAAGTGAGAATGAAACTTTTAATTTATTTGAAAAAATAGGATTTCATGAAATCCAAAGGTTCATTCAAGTAACGTCTTATAAGGGTTTTATTACATTTAAATAAATTATTTTAAAAAATTGGCAAAGAAAAAGGGCTCTGGTTGAGCCCTTTAGTCTTAATGTTTAAATCTTAGTTAATCTTTTTGAAAAGGAAGTCATTAATTTTATGACCTTCTTCTAAACCACGACGTTCAAACTTAGTTTGTGGACGCCAATCTGGGCGAGGGTAGCTATTGCCTTTTCCTGCCATATTTTCAAGATTTGGACGGTTATCTAAAACATCTAACATCCATTCAGCATACGGTTCCCAGTCAGTTGCAGAGTGGAATGTACCACCCATTTCTAACTTCTGTTCTACCAATGGCATACGGTCATGTGACACGAAGCGACGTTTGAAATGACGCTTTTTCTGCCAAGGATCTGGGAAATATAATTGAATCGCATTAATGCTATTATCTGGCATTTCACGTAATACTTGAATTGCATCTGCATCAAGTAGGCGTAGGTTAGTTAAACCAGCCATACCCGCTTCATATACGCACTGTGCGATACCAGGTACATGTACTTCAATACCCACAAAGTTACGTTCAGGGTTGGCTTTTGCCATAAGGACCAAAGAGCGTCCCATACCAAAACCAATTTCCACTGTTAGTGGACGTTCAGGATGTTCAAACTGTTGGCGTAAATCACCAACTGGATATTCCAAAATTAGGTGAGCGTATTGTTCAAGCGCAGTACGTTGAGAAGTATTTAGTGGAGATGAACGACGCATGAAAGTGACAATTTCACGATGCTCGTTCAGGTTTTCCAGCTCTACAACTTGCTGGTCTAATTGATCGTTCGACATAATTTTGGCAATGTTAAAAACTACGAATGCGGTATTTTAAGTGCTGAGCCTCACAAGTCAAACTTTTATATGCCTTTATCTATAAATTGAACAAAAAATAAAAGAAAAGAGCCAAATAGGCTCTTTTCTTTTATTAATCTAATTATATTTATCTATAAGTGTGCTACTTGCTTCATTTAAGCCAATAATTTTCACTTCAATCTTTTTGTCATTAAATTTTTTTACAACACTATTAAACATTCTTACTGAGGTGACATCCCAAATATGAGCATGAGTAAGGTCAAGTTCAACAGTTTTAATGTTTTCTTTAAAGTCGAAAAATTGGAAAAATTTATCTGAACTACTAAAGAAAATTTGCCCAGAAACAATGTATTTTCGTTCATTGTTATGAAAGATAGATTCCACTTTTACTGAGCTTTCTAATTTATTAATAATAAATAGTGCAGAAAGTAAAACACCCACGCCTACGCCAAGAGCTAAATTATGTGTTGCAAGTACCACAATAATGACTGCAATCATCACGACATTAAAAGAAATAGGATGATTTTTAAATTGTTTTACAGAGTGCCATTGGAAAGTGGTGAAAGACACCATAATCATGATGGCAACCAGTGCAGCCATTGGAATATATGCGAGCCAATCTTTGAGAAAAACCACTAAGCACAGTAAAAATATACCCGCAATAAGTGTAGATAAACGTGTACGCGCGCCTGAGCTTACATTAATAATCGATTGACCAATCATGGCACAACCTGCCATACCACCCATAAAGCCACTGACAATATTGGCAAAGCCTTGTCCGCGGCATTCTTTATGCTTATCACCTTCAGTTTGAGTAACCTCATCAACCACAGTTGTGGTCATCATTGTCTCAAGTAAACCCACTGTTGCTAAGGTGATGGAGTAAGGGAAAATGATGCTAAGTGTCTCAAAATTTAAAGGAATATTTGGAATTAAGAAAATTGGTAATGTATCTGGAAATGTACCTAAATCACTTACAGTTCGCATATCTGCACCTAAAAATAGTGCTAAACAGCTTAAAACAATAATGCAAATGAGCGGGGATGGAATAGTCTTACCAATTTTAGGAATATAGGGAAATAGATAGATAATCGCTAAACCTAAGCCAACAAAAATATAGGCGGTACTATCCATTTTGTTTATTTCAGGAAGTTGTGCTGCAAAAATTAAAATTGCTAAGGCATTTAAAAAGCCAAAAATAACAGACTGTGAAACAAAGCGCATGAGCTTGGCAACTTTAAAATAGCCTGCAATAACCTGAATAATGCCTGTGAGTACTGTTGCAGCAAGTAAATATTGCAAGCCATGTTCTTTTACAAGAGTAATCATGAGCAAGGCAAGAGCACCTGTTGCTGCTGAAATCATGGCAGGGCGACCACCAAAAAATGCAATAGAAACAGCAATACAAAAAGATGCGTATAAACCCACTTGAGGGTCTACCCCTGCAATAGCAGAAAATGCAATTGATTCAGGAATTAAAGCTAAACCAACAACTAAACCTGCTAAAACATCGGTACGTATATTGGAAAACCATTCATCTTTTTTTAAGCTAATCACGTGCAATATTCAAAATATTTTAAAGCCGCCTATGTTAAAGCAACTTTGTTAAAAAAAGTACGTATATTCGACTTGATTAATTCATCTAATTGAACAATATTGAAAGTGTAAGTGTGAATTTTACAGTTACGAATTTTCTAAAAATAAGTAGGTTTCTTTACTTGAAAGTTTGACCGAAGCAATTTAAAACAGAGTATAGATATATAAAAGGGATCAAGTATGAAGCTATATTATTCACCGGGTGCATGTTCACTTGCATCTCATATTATTTTAAATGAAATTAATGTCGATTTTGATTTAGAACGTGTCAATGTTAAAACACATATCACAGAAAAAGGCACAGATTATTACAGCATTAATCCAAAAGGCTATGTACCTGCATTGGAAATTAATCCGGGTTTAATTTTAACGGAAAATGTCGCAATTCTTCCTTTCCTAGCTCAACATGATCCTAAGCAAGATTTAATTCCTCCATCGGGCTTAGGACGTGCCAAAGTTTTAGAATGGTTAGGTTACTTAAATTCAGAATTACATGATGCTTATGCTGTATTTTTTGGTGCAACTTTAGATGCCGAAGCAAAAGAAAAGGCTTATGCAGAAATTGATCGCTTATTGAAATATATAGATGATGCAATTGAAAAGTCCGACCATGATTATTTGGTAGATGATAATTTTGGCCCTGCCGATGCATATTTATTTGTCATTACAAATTGGTCTAAATTAATTCAACATGATTTAACACCGTACAAAAATGTTTTAGCTCTACGTGAGAAAGTATTTGCACGTCAATCTGTACAAATTGCTATGCGAGATGAAGGTTTAATTCCTTAATGTGTATGCAATAAAAAAGGACTCTTTATGAGTCCTTTTTTATTGGGCATTCATTTAAATATTCAAATGAATGATTTGAATAAGTTACTTAAAGAAATAACCTGTTTCAGGTGAACTTGCATTTGCCATGCGCTTACGTGGCATACGACCTGCTAAGAAAGCTTCTCGACCTGCTTCTACGGCTTTTTTCATTGCAGAAGCCATTAAAATAGGGTTTTGTGCAGCAGCAATAGCCGTATTCATGAGTACACCATCACAACCAAGTTCCATGGCAATAGCTGCATCACTTGCTGTACCAACGCCTGCATCTACAAGTACAGGAACTTTTGCATTTTCTTTGATAATAGAAATAGTATGTGGGTTTAAAATACCTAAGCCAGAACCAATTAAACTACCCAATGGCATAATTGCAACACAGCCCATGCTCTCAAGTTCTTGAGCAACAATTGGGTCATCCGATGTGTACACCATAATTTCAAAGCCATCGTCAATTAACGTACGCGCAGCTTTTAATGTTTCGGTGATATTGGGATAAAGTGTTTTTTCATCGCCTAAAACTTCAAGTTTTACAAGGTTGTGACCATCTAACAATTCACGTGCAAGCATGCAGGTGCGAATTGCGCTATTTGCATCGAAACAGCCTGCTGTATTTGGAAGAATTGTATATTTTTCAGGAGGTACAACAGAAAGTAAATTTGGTTGATCTGGATGTTGACCAATATTCACGCGTCGAATTGCAACAGTCACAATTTCTGCACCACTTGCTTGAATGGCAAGATCGGTTTCATTTAAATCTTTATATTTACCTGTCCCTACAAGCAGGCGAGATTGAAATGTACGTGAACCAATTATAAGGGGGGTGTCTTCCATGGGAGCTCCAAATTAACCGCCACCGACGGCATGTATAATTTCTATTCGATCTTTATCATTAATCACACTTTGCTGTAATTTGCTTTTTGCAATAATCATTTCATTGTGTTCAACAGCAAAACGTTTACCCTCTAATGCAAGTTCCTGAATAAGTTCTAGTAAGTTGGAACAAGCGGTATTTTGAAGTTCACCATTCAAATAAATTTGCACGTTGATTTCCCTAAATTTGTCATTATTTCGTGTATTTAAAAGCATTCCATGCCAACACTAACCATCCTGCAATCATGAGTGCACCACCAATAGGAGTAATAGCGCCTAAACCACGTGGTAAGCCTAAAGCCATGATATACAATGATCCACAGAAAAAGAAAATACCGATTTGTATGAGTAAAAAGCTAGCTTTAATTGGAAATTGTGGTGTGACTTTGGCAATAATTGAAAGTGCTAATAAACCTAAAGCATGATAGAAAAAATAGTCAGTAGCCGTTTGCCACCAACCCAATTGAATTTCTGTTGCATGTGCTTTTAAACCATGTGCGCCAAATGCACCTAACATGACAGCAATTGCTAAATTTAATGCTGATATCGCAAGCCACATAAGTCATTTTACCTATACAAAATTTGCGCTTAACCTTAGCATATTTTGTATATTTGATTAGGGTCTGTTGACATTTGCTGTGCAAAAAAAATAGCGAGAAAGTAAAATTTAATCGCCAAACCAAATCTACTCCTCGCTATGCCTCGTACAATGTTGACTGATCAACACTGGTCTAAGTTAGAAACTATTTTCCGTAATTTTCGTATTTATCTCAAACAAAATCTTCGTAATTTTATTGAAGCTATTCTTTATAGAATCCGTACAGGTTGCCCATGGCGGGATTTACCCGCCACTTTTGGAAAGCCAAACTCCATATTCAAGAAATTTTCTAGATGGTCGAAAGATAATAAGCTATTAAAAATATTTAAGTTAATTTCATCTGATGCTGACCTAGAGTGGATATTTATTGATGCTAGTCATGTGAGAGCTCATCAACATGCTACAGGAATTAAAAATCAGGCTATTTCAAAAAGTATCGGTGGAAACAGTTCTAAAATTCATTTGGCTGTTGATGCTCATGGGAACCCTGTTCAGTTTCTAATAGAGGATGGCACGACCCACGATGTAAAAGTGGCACCTAAATTAGTTGATAGCCTCTACCTAAACGAGACAGAAACTCTATGTGCAGATAAGGGTTATGACTCTGAATCCTTGAGAGAACAGATAGAAAATACGGGTACTCAAGCCAATATTCCTAAGAAATCCAATACACTATCAAATCATGATCATATGGATTGGTATTTATATAAAATCAGGCATTTAGTTGAGAATGCCTTTGCTAGATTAAAGCACTTTAGAGGCATTGCCACACGCTATGATAAGCTAAAGCAAAGCTATGAAAATTCTGTTGCCTTAGCTTGCATCTTTATTTGGTTACCATTATGAAATGTCAACAGCCCCTA